>JAGGSO010000133.1 GCA_021159055.1 Candidatus Bipolaricaulota bacterium
GGATAGATGTCGTAGAGGCGCGGGTGGCGTCCAACGTCCGGGTGGCCGCCGGGGTCTTCCTCCTCAAACTGGAGGGGAAATACTCCGCCGCCCCGGGCCAGTTCTACATGGTGCGCGCCTGGGCCCGCGACCCGCTCCTGTCCCGTCCGTTGAGCGTGTTCGATCGCGATGAAAACGGGATCTCGTTCCTGTACGGGGTCCGCGGCCGGGGGACGGAGCTCCTCAGCCGGCTTTCGCCCGGGGACGCGGTCGGGCTCACCGGGCCGCTCGGGAACGGCTGGCCGCAACGGGCCGGGCGGATCGCCCTCGTCGGCGGCGGGCTCGGGATCGCGCCCCTCTACTACGCGGCCAAGATCCTGCGGAACGCCGATGTCTACCTCGGGTTCGCCGACGCGCCATACCTGGTGGATGAATTCGCGCGGGTCGCGGCGCGGGTGCTGGTCTCCTCCGAGACCGGCGCGGGTGGGACCGAGGGCGTGGTCACCGACATCTTCCGTCCGGACGGGTACGACGCCTGCTACGCGTGCGGTCCGCTCCCGATGCTCGCCGCGCTCGATCGGGTCTGCCGCCGCGCCGAGGTACCGCTGCATGTCTCGCTCGAGGCCCGGATGGCATGCGGGGTGGGGGCGTGCCTCGGCTGCGCGGTCAGGACGGTGCACGGGTACGCGCGCGTCTGCCGGGACGGCCCGGTCTTCCCGGCATCCGAGGTGATCTGGGATGGGTGATATGACGGTCGTCGTCGGCGGGCTGCGGCTGAAAAACCCGGTGATCGCTGCGGCAGGGACGTTCGGGTTCGGGGCGGAGTACGGGGAGATCTACGATCCGGCCCGGCTGGGGGCGGTCTGCACCAAGGGGCTCACCCTGCGCCCCCGGGATGGGAACCCGCCGCCGCGGTTGCATGAGACCGCGTGCGGGCTGCTCAACTCGATCGGACTGCAGAACCCGGGGATCGACGCGTTCATCCGCGAGGAGCTTCCCCGCATGAAGGAACAAGGGATCACGGTGATCGCCAACGTGTGGGGTGATAGCCCGGCGGAGTACGAACAGGCGGTCGCTCGCCTCTGCGATTCGCCGGTGGACGCGATCGAGCTCAACGTCTCCTGCCCGAACGTGTCGCAAGGCGGACCGGTCGGGGAGGACGCCCGCCGCACAGCTCGGGTGGTCCGGCGGGCGCGGCGGGCGTGCACGGTGCCGCTGTGGGTGAAGCTCCCTCCGGCAGGCGGGATCGCGGTCGCCCGCGCCGCGCAGGAGGAGGGGGCGGACGCGGTGAGCACGGTGAACACGTTCCGCGGGATGGCGATCGACATCGAGACCGGACGACCCGTGTTCGCCAACGTGGTCGCCGGGCTGTCCGGCCCGGCGATAAAGCCGATCGCGCTTCGGATCGTGTACGAGCTCGCCGGTGCGCTGACGATCCCGGTAGTCGGGATCGGCGGGATCAGCGACTGGCGCGATGCGCTCGAGTTCATCATGGCTGGGGCACACGCGGTACAGGTGGGTACGGCGAACTTCGTCGACCCGCTCGCCGCGGTGAGGATCGTCGCCGGGTTGGAGAGGTACATGGACGAGAAGGGAATCGGGAATTGGGAGGTGATCCGCGGCAGTGCTCAGCGGTAAGGAAGTAGAGGAGCTGTTGATCTCGGTGGGAGCGGTGCTCGACGGGCACTTCCTCCTCTCCTCCGGGAACCACGCCCCGCGCTACGTGCAGTGCGCCAAGCTCCTGCAGCATCCCGCGCTGGCGGCCCGGGTGGCGGGCTTGCTGGCGGAACAGGCCGAGGATTTGGGAAAGATCGATGCGGTCATCGGTCCGGCGCTCGGGGGGATCATCATCGCCTACGAGCTCGGGCGGGCGCTGGGGACCCGCGCGATCTTCTCCGAGCGGGACGCGGAGGGGAGGATGACGCTCCGCCGCGGGTTTGAGATCAGCCCGGGGGAGCGGATCCTCATCGCCGAGGACGTCGTCACCACCGGCGGCTCCTCGCTCGAGGTGGCGCAGCTGGTGGAGGGGCACGGTGGCGTCCCGGTGGGAATCGCCTGCATCGTCGACCGTCGGCCGACGGGGACGGAGCTCTCGCTCCCGGTGATCGCGGCCGTACGGATGGAGATCCCGGTCTATCCACCGGACGACTGCCCGCTCTGCCGCCGCGGGATCCCGTACGTCAAGCCGGGAAGCAGGAAGCGATAACGCTCACTCCATGGGCAGGCTCGGTCTTTGCTGCGTTGGGGAGCATGAACTGAAAGCCAGGCTGAGACTCAACTTTCCGCTCTTACGACAAGGACGATTAAACGGTGCGCGCTAGCCTGCAGGACTGGTGTTGCATTGCCGAGCCCGACCCTGTAGTCTTCCCGGGTGCACGGTACGAGATACTCTATTGTCTGAAACTCGTTTGCTGCAATGTGAGGATTCTTTTAAGGAGTGTCGGATGAATGTTCCCCGATGTATGAGCACACAGCACCCGGACAACGTACAGCCG
>JAGGSO010000134.1 GCA_021159055.1 Candidatus Bipolaricaulota bacterium
ACCCCGACCCCGACGTGCCCCTTCCGGTCGCCGATGACGATCGTCACCCGGAACTTCAGGTTGCGACCACCCTTGGTGACCTTGCTCACCCGCCTGATGTCGATTATTTCGTTCTCAAATTCGTCGTTTGTGATCAAAACTCCAACCCTCCCTTGCGTGCGGCATCGGCCAGGGCGGCCACCACTCCGTGGTAGGGATAGCCGCCGCGGTCGAACACGACCCGCTCGATCCCCAGGTCCTTCGCGCGCTTGGCCAACAGCTCCCCGACCTTGGTGGCAGCGGGAATGTTGCACCCCTTCACCTGATCGCGCAGCTCAGGATCCAGGGTTGAAGCGGCCGCCAGCGTCCTTCCGGCTGTGTCGTCGATCAGTTGAGCGTACACGTGGCGCAGGCTCTTGGTGACGCACAGACGGGGACGGTCAGCCGTCCCTGAGATTCGCTTGCGGATCCGCCGGTGGCGCTTGATCCTCTCCGCTTTTCTATCAACTCTTGCCATAATCTTCACGCCCCTAGCCGGCACCCTGGCCACCGAGTTTGCCCGCCTTGTGCAGGACAATCTCGTCCTTATACCGGATCCCCTTGCCCTTGTACGGCTCCGGCTTGCGGAACGCCCGAATCTTCGCCGCCACCTGGCCCACCTGCTGCTTGTCCGCGCCGCGGATGATGACCTCGTTCGGGTTCGGCACCTCGGCCTCGATCCCCTCCGGGAGCTCGTACTCCACCGGCTGCGAGTAGCCGAGGTCGAGGGTTAACTTGCGCCCCTGCAGCCGGGCCCTGTACCCGAGTCCCTTGATCAGGAGGTGCTTCTCCCATTTCTGGGATACCCCGTGCACCATGTTCGCGAGCAGGCTGCGGTACAGCCCGTGAAACGCACGGTATTCTTTCCCCTCCTGACGGCGGGTCACAGTGGCCACCCCGTCGGCGACCTTGATCTCCACCCGGTCGGGCCGGTAATCCTGCACCAGGCGGCCGTGCGGACCCTCGACCACGATCGTCGCGTCCTTGACCGTAACCTTGACCCCTTCCGGAATCTTAACTGGAACCTTTCCTACCTTAGACATGGCATACCACCTACCACACCTCGCACAGGATCTCTCCGCCGATCCCGCGTTCCCGTGCCTCACGCCCCGAGAGGATCCCTTGCGAGGTGGAAACGATGCACGTCCCTAACCCACCGAGCGGCTGTGGAATTTCGTCCTTGCTCGCGTACACCCGCCGCGATGGCTTGCTCACGAGCCGCACCCCGGTGAGTGCCCGTTTTACGTTCTTCCGCTCCCCCTTGTACTTCAGGCGGATACGGAGCTCGGGCTGGGGATCCTTTTCGATCACTTCGTAGCCCTCGATGTACCCCTCCGCCGCGAGTATGCGCGCGATCGCTTCCTTCATCTTCGAGTGAGGCATCGTAACGTCGGGGTGGAGCTTCTCGCTCGCGTTGCGGATTCGGGTCAACATGTCGGCAATCGGATACGGGATTGTCATCGCTCCTCCTACCAACTCGCCTTTTTCACACCCGGGATCTCTCCCTTGTGCGCCAGCTTGCGGAAGCAGATCCGACAGATCCCGTAGTCCCTGATGTACCCGTGCGGCCGGCCGCAGATGCTGCAGCGATTGTAGGCCCGCACCTTGTACTTCGGTTCCCGCTTGCTTTTTACGATCAACGCCTTCTTCGCCATAATCTCCTCTTCTCCTAGTCCTTGAATGGAAGGCCGAGGGCCTTCAACAGGGCATACCCTTCTTGATCGTTCCGCGCCGTGGTCACGATCGTGATGTCCATCCCCTGCACCGTGGTGATCTCGCTGTAGGAGATCTCGGGGAATATCAGCTGCTCGGAGACCCCGAGAGTGTAGTTCCCCCGTCCATCGAACGATGAACTGGACAGCCCGCGGAAATCCCTGATCCCGGGGAGGACGACGTTGAACAGCTTGTTCAAGAACTCGTACGCCCGGTCCCGCCGCAGGGTGACCTTGCACCCGATCGGCTCGCCGGCGGTGAGGCGGAAGTCGGAGATCGATTTCTTCGCCTTGGTCACGATCGGGCGCTGCCCGGCAAGCTTGGTCAGGTTCTTCACCGCCCCCTCGAGGACCTTGGGATTGTCCTTCTCCTTGATCCCCATGTTGACGACGACCTTCTCCACTCGCGGGACCTCCATCACGTTCTTCAGATGGAGCTCCTTCATCAGTTGCGGTATGATCTCTTGTTCAAATCTCTCTTTGAGCAGCATCTTACCTGAATATCTCCCCGCAGTGCTTGCACTGCCGCATCTTCTCCCCTTCCACGATGGTGAACCCGACCCGGGTGGGAAGCCCGCATCCCGGGCAGAGGGGAAGGACGTTTGATATATGAATCGGCCCCTCCCGCTGAATGATCCCGGGCTCACGCAGCTTCTCCGTCGCGCGCTGGTGCTTGGTGATCATGTGAACGTTCTCCACGATGATCCTCTGCTTGTCCGGATAGACGACGAGCACCTTCCCGACCTTTCCCCGGTCGTTGCCCGCGATCACCTTCACCCTGTCTCCCTTGCGCACCTTCTGCATCGCAGCCTCCTACAGGACCTCAGGGGCGAGGGAGATGATCCGCATCATCTTCTTATCCCTCAGCTCACGCGCCACCGGTCCGAACACGCGCGTTCCGATCGGCTCACCCTGGTTGTTGATGAGCACGATCGCGTTGTCATCGAACCGGATATAAGTCCCGTCCTTGCGGCGGTAGGCGCTCCGGGTGCGCACGATCACCCCGCGCACGATCTGCCCCTTTTCGATGTCGCTCGTGGGGAGGCGCTTGCGCACGGAGCCCACCACGATGTCTCCGATCTCGCCGCGGCGGCGGTTCGACGGCCCGAGGATGTTGATGCAGCGGACCTGCTTCGCCCCGGAGTTGTCCGCCACCTTGAGCATTGTCTGCATCTGAATCACGGTTACGCCTCCGCTTTCTCGATGATTTCCACTAATCGCCAACGCTTCAGCCGGCTCAAGGGACGTGACTCCTCGATCTTCACCAAGTCCCCGATTCCGGCCTTTCCGCTCGGGTCGTGAGCATAGAACTTGAAGTGGCGGCGGATGTGCTTGCGGTACCGCGGATGCAGCCGCAGCTCCTCCACCCGCACCACGATCGTCTTGTCCATCTTGTCGCTCACTACCCGTCCGATCTTTACCTTCTTCATCTTCTCTCACCCCGCTTCTCGCGCGCGATGGTGAGCACGCGGGCGATGTCCCGGCGGGTCTTCCCGATCTCGGCTGAGTTGTCCAACTCGCCGGTCGCCTTCTGAAAGCGCAGGTTGAACAGCTTCCGCTTGAACTCCCGCTCCTTCTGTTCCAGCTCTTCCAACGTCATCTCGCGCAACTCTTCCGCCTTCATGCCTCTCCTCCCAGGATCGTCTTCCGCTTCAGGCGGGTAGGGATGGGAAGCTTATGGCTGACGAGCTCGTGGAGGCGCTTGGCCTGCGGCTCGTCCACCCCGGCAATCTCGAACATGACGGTTCCCGGCTTCACCACCGCAACCCAATGATCGACGGCACCCTTCCCTTTTCCCATACGGGCTTCAGCCGGGTGCTTGGTGATCGACTTGTCCGGGAAGATCCGGATCCAGATCTTGGCGTCACGGTGGGTCTTGCGGGCGATCGTGGTCCGGCACGCTTCGATCTGCTGACCGGTGATCCACGCCGGAGCGAGCGCCTGAATCCCGTACTCGCCGAAGACTACCTCATTCCCCCGCGTTGCCTTCCCTTTCATCCGGCCGCGGTGCATCTTCCTGTACTTGGTCCTCTTCGGGAAAAGAAGTGGCATCCTATCTCACCTCGTCCTCTCCGCGCTGTCCCTTGGGCGCGTGCTCCCCCCGGAAGACCCAGGCCTTAACCCCGATGTTTCCGTACTTGGTATGGGCCTCGGTGAACCCGTAATCGATGTCGGCGCGGATCGTCTGGAGCGGGACCCGTCCCTCCATCATCGTGATCGAACGGGCGATCTCCGCACCGCCGAGCCTACCGCTCACCTTGATCTTCACGCCCTCGGCCCCGGCCCCCATCACCCGGCGGATCACTTCCTTCATCGCCCGCGCCGGGGCGATCCGGGCCTCGATCTGCATCGCCACGTCCTGGGCGACCAGGGTCGCCTCCAGGTCGGGCCGATCGATCTCCTGGATCGAGATCTTCACCTTCTTCCGGGTGAGCTGCTCCAGAACCGTCTGCAGTTCCTGTATCTCGCTTCCACCTCGGCCGATCAGAATTCCCGGCCGCGCCGAGCGGATGACGATCGATACGCGATCCTCCTTCGGCCGCTCGATGTTCACTTCGGCGACCGCGGCGCGGCGATAGCGGGAGAAGATCAGATCGCGGATCTTCTTGTCCTCGGCGATGTAGAGCGGGGCGAGCTTGGGATTATACCAGTTGGATACCCATTTTCTGGTGATCCCGACCCGAAAGCCGATCGGATGTACCTTCTGCCCCATTATTCCTCCTTCTTATCGCCGACCACGATCGTAATGTGGCTCAGCCGGTGGCGGATGACATCCGCCCGTCCCATCGCGCGCGGACGCAGCCGGCGCAATGCCCGTCCCATGTCCACGGTCGCCTTGACCACGACCAATTGATCCACGTCGACGTTGTAGTTGTTCTCCGCGTTGGCGATCGCCGACTCCAACGTCTTTCGGATCGGCCGCGCCGCCTTCTTGTTGGAGAGCGACACGATCTTGAGCGCCTCGTTCACGTTCTTGCCGCGGATCTCATCGATCACCAGGCGCGCCTTGCGCGGAGATATCCGTACGTATTTCGTTACCGCTCTTGCTTCCATGTCCTCTTCCCTAAGTCAGGCTCGGAGCCCGCTTCTTCTTCATACCACCGTGGCCGCGGAAGGTGCGGGTGGGAGCGAACTCCCCCAGCTTGTGTCCGACCATGTTCTCCACGATGTACACGGGCACGTGCACCTTGCCGTTGTGGACCTTGATCGTCAACCCGACCATCTCCGGGGTGATCATCGAGGCCCGCGACCACGTCTTGATCTCCTTTAGTTCCCCACGCTTGGCCCGCTGTACCTTCTTGAGCAGGCTCTCCTTCACGTAAGGACCCTTTTTCGTCGATCTCGGCATCTTCTATCTCCTCCCCTTGCCCGCGCGCCGCACGATCAGGGCGCTCGACGCCTTGCGCTTCTTGCGCGTTCGGCCGCCCTTGGCCAGCTTCCCGGTCGGAGAGACCTGGGGCCGTCCGACCCGTGCCCGTCCTTCTCCACCGCCGTGCGGGTGATCGACCGGGTTCATCGCCACTCCGCGCACGTGCGGCTTGCGGCCGAGATGGCGCACACGCCCGGCCTTTCCATGTTTCACGTTCTTGTGGTCAGGGTTGCTCACCGCACCGATCGTGGCGCGACACTCGATATTGAATATCCGCACCTCGCCCGACGGCATGCGGATGTGTGCCCGACCGCCCTCCTTGCCGATCAGCTTGGCCGAGGTTCCGGCCGCACGGGCGACCTTCCCCCCGCTCCCTGGCGTGAGCTCCAGGTTGTGGATCGTCGCCCCGAGCGGGATCCGCCGTAGAGGCATCGCATTGCCAACGCGCACCTCTGCGTTCTCTCCCGCTTCCACGGTCGATCCGATCTCAAGTGCCATCGGAGCGATGATGTAGCGCTTCTCTCCGTCGGCGTAATGAAGGAGGGTGATCCACGCCGACCGGTTCGGGTCGTACTCGCGCGTGACGACCCGCGCCGGAATCCCCTCCTTGTCGCGGGTGAAGTCGATCACCCGGTACATCCGCTTGTGTCCGCCACCGCGGAACCGGGACGTAATCCTCCCTTGGTGATTCCGCCCTCCCTTCTTCGGAAGCGGACGCAGCAGGGACTTCTCCGGCGCGACCTTGGTCAGGTCGGAGTAATCGGGCCACTCGGCATGACGGAGCCCGGGCGAAGTCGGCTTGAATCTCTTTAGCGCCATCCTGTTATCCTCCCATCACGTCGATCCGATCGCCGGGGGCGAGCCGGACGATCGCCTTGCGCCACCGTCGCGTCCGGCCGTGCAGTTGGTTCATCCTCTCCCGACGCGGTTTTCCCGGCATATTCGCCGTCCATACCTTCTCCACCCGCACCTTGAACAGCTCCTCGACCGCCTTTCTGATCTGGACCTTATTCGCTCCCAGGGCGACCCGAAACGCATACTTGTTCTCTGCCATCTTGGACCAGGTCTCCTCGGTGAGGAGCGGTGCGATGATGACGTCTTCAGCATGTCTCAACTTTGCCATCTCAGAACCTCGCCTTCAGCTCTTCCAACGCCCCCAACGTCAAAACGAGCCCCTCATGGCGCAGGATGTCGTACACGTTCAGTCCCGGACACGCCAGGCACTTGACCTGGGGGATATTGGTGAAGGATTTCTTGACCGGAATATTATACTCGTCCCGAGAGACGACCACCAGGGCCGATCCCTCAATCCCGAGCTTGGCGAGAAGCTCGATCGCCTGTTTCGTCTTTGGGGCGGTGAACCCGGCTTTATCGACGAGGACGACCTTCCCGTTCCCAGCGCGGTCGGACAAGGCGGCCGCCAGGGCCGCCCGCTTCATCTTCTTTGGGAGCTTGATTTCATAGGAACGCGGCTTCGGCCCGAAGACCGTGCCACCGCCGACCCACAGCGGAGAGCGACGGGAGCCGGCACGGGCCCGCCCTGTACCCTTCTGGCGCCACGGCTTACGCCCTCCTCCGCGGGCCTCGCCCCGGGTCTTGGTGGAGTGCGTCCCCTGCCGTCGGTTCATAAGCTGCATCCGCACCGTGCGATAGAGGAGATCGACGTTCACCGGAGCGGCGAATATGTTCTCGTCGAGCTCCACAGTCTGCGGTTCGGCGGTTAAATCATCGAATGAATAAAGTTTCGCTTCAACCATGGCTCTTCCTCAGCTTGAGCAACGTCCCACGCGCCCCCGGGGTGGAACCGAGGAGCACGATCAGGTTCCTCTCCGGATCGACCTTGATGACGCGCAACCCCTTAACTGTCACCTGCCGCGCCCCTGCATGTCCGGGGAGCTTGCGCCCCTTGACGACGCGTCCCGGTTCCACGCACTGCCCGACCGAACCGGGACGGCGGTGGAAGTTGGAACCGTGTGTCTTCGGTCCGCCGGCGAAGTTCCACCGCTTCATAACCCCCTGGAACCCGAGTCCGCGTGAGATCCCGGTTACATCCACCTTCTCCCCCGCGGAGAAGATGTCGACCCCCACCTTATCTCCCACGTTGTAGGAAGAGGGGTCATCGACTCTGACCTCGAACAGGTAACGATGCGGCGGGACCCCGGCCTTCTCGAACTGCCCGAGGATCGGCTTCTTCACCTTCCGGGCTGGGATCTCCTCATAACCGAGTTGAAGGGCGTTGTAGCCGTCCGTCTCCTCAGTCTTCACCCTCACCACCGTGCACGGCGGAGCGACGATCACCGTCGCCCCGACGGCGCGGTCCTCGACGAAGACCTGCGTCATCCCAATCTTTCGCGCCATTATTCCTAGAGCCATCCTCGTGAACCTCCGTCTTATAGCTTGATCTCGATATCGATCCCCGTAGGGAGTTCGATATCCATCAGGGCGTTGATCGTCTCCGAGGTCGGCTCCTTGATGTCGAGCAAACGGGTGTGAATCTTCCGTTCAAAGTGCTCCATCGACCGCTTGTCGATGTGCGGGGAACGGAGGACCGTGTAAATCCGCCTTCTCGTGGGGAGCGGTATCGGTCCGGATATCTTGGCCCGCGTCTCCTTCGCCGCCTCCACGATCTTGCGAACAGAACTGTCCACCAGCTCGTGGTCATAGCCCCGCAGTTTAATTCTTATCTTCTCTCTCGCCATGGCTAGTAACCTCTACGTCTTATTATTTCTTCCTTCAACCTCTCCGGCACGACCTCGTACCGCGTCACCCGCAGGGTATAACTCGCCCTACCTTGGGTGAGCGAACGCAACTGCGTTGCGTACCCGAAGGTCTCCGCCAGCGGGACGGCGACCGATATGATCTGAACCGTCCCCCGCGATTTCAACTCACGGATCTCCCCGCGGCGACGCGAAAGATCCTCCAGTACCTCACCCAAATATTCCCCGGGGGTGATCACCTCTCCCTCCATGATCGGCTCGAGAAGGTCAAAAGTCCCCTCCTCATACGCCTTATGGAGTGCACCGGCAGCAGCCGCGCGGAAGGCAATCTCCGAGGAATCGACCGGGTGAAAAGACCCACCAACCAGGGTGGCCCCGATGTCCACTAAAGGATAACCGGCGAGGGGGCCATTTGTCAACGTCTCCCGTAGGGTTGTCTCCACGACCGCGCGGTACTCACGAGGGATTTCATCCTCTTTTATCGCGTCGGTAAACCGAAACCCGCTCCCGCGCGGAAGCGGCTCGAACCGGATGATGACGTGTGCATACTGTCCCCGCCCTGCCGTCTGGCGCTCGAACCTCTCTTCCACCTCGACCGCCTCCCGGAGTGTCTCGCGGTAGGCGACCTGGGGCGGGCCGACCAGGGCCTGCACCCCGAGCTCCTCGCGCAGGCGGCGGATCAGGACCTCAAGGTGGAGTTCCCCCATCCCGGCGATGATCGTCTGGTTCGTGGTCTCGTCGACCGATACCCGGAACGTGGGGTCCTCGGCGGCGAGCTTGCGCAGCCCATCCTCGAGGGCGTCCTGTTCGGCCTCGGTGCGCGGTTCCACCGCTACGAACACGACCGGTTCGGGAAACTGGATCTTCTCGAGCAGGATCGGAGCTTTGGGATCGCAGAGGGTATCGCCGGTATTGATCGGGCTTGAACTGACCACAGCGACGATGTCCCCGGCCGCGGTCGCGTCGAGCGGGGTCCGCTTGTCGGCGTGCATGCGGAAGATCTTGGTGAGGCGGATCTTCTTGCCGGTGGAGGAGTTGAGGATCGTCTCCCCTACCTTGACCGTTCCGGAATAGACCCGGACGAACACGAGCCTCCCGGCATAGCGGTCCGTCACTACCTTG
Source organism: Candidatus Bipolaricaulota bacterium (assembly GCA_021159055.1). Lineage (NCBI taxonomy): Bacteria > Candidatus Bipolaricaulota > Candidatus Bipolaricaulota bacterium. Next base: position 8,940 of record JAGGSO010000134.1, read on the forward strand.
AACGCGAGCGCGGCAAACGGCTCGCTGGGATCAGCACGGCGAATTCCCTCCCCGTTCACCCCGGCAATTGGGGGGATATCGACCGGAGAGGGAAGGTAGCGGACGATCGCATCGAGGAGGGGTTGCACTCCCTGGTTCTGAAACGCCGCCCCGCCGAGGACCGGGATCAACCGCTTCTCGATGCATCCTCGCCGCAGTCCGGCGTGGAACAGCTCCGGATCGACATCTCCCCTCTCCAGGTACTGCTCCATCACTCGGTCGTCATGCTCGGCTACCCGCTCGAGCGCCTGTTCCCGGTAACGGGCGACCTCTTCAGCAAGAGACTCCGGGACCGGGAGGAGTTCGAACTTCTTCCCCTTCGATTCCTGGTCCCAGACGATCAGCCGCTGCTCGATCAGGTCGATCATCCCCAGCAGGCGGCGGTCCTCGTCCTGGTACGGAATCTGCAGCGGGACGGTCCTCCCCCCGAGCCGTTCCTCGATCATGCGCAGGGTCCCGTAGTAGTCCGCCTCGGCGCGATCGAGCTTGTTGACGAACGCGATACGCGGGATCCCGTAGCGGTCGGCCTGATGCCAGACCGCCTCGGATTGGGATTCGACCATCTCCACCCCGGAGAAGATGACCACTCCGCCATCGAGGACGCGCAGAGACCGCTCCACCTCGGCGGTGAAGTCAACGTGCCCCGGGGTGTCGATGATGTTTATCCGATGTCCCTTCCACGGGCAGGTGGTCGCGGCGGAGGTGATGGTGATCCCTCGCTCCCGTTCCTGCTGCATCCAGTCCATCTCGGTATCCCCTTCATGCACCTCACCCATCTTGTGGGTGCGACCGGTGTAATAGAGGATCCGCTCGGTAGTGGTCGTCTTTCCGGCGTCGATGTGGGCAATGATCCCGATGTTGCGGACCTTCTCCAAGCCCACATTATCGGCGCTGGACATGGACGGGATGAGGGATTACCAGCGGTAGTGGGCGAAGGCGCGGTTCGCCTCGGCCATCCGATGGGCTTCGAGACGCTTACCGTACGCTTTGCCCTCTTTGTTCGCTGCGTTCAGGATCTCAGCGGCGAGGCGCTCGGCCATCGTTCGTTCGCCACGCTCGCGCGCTGCTTTCACGATCCAACGCAGGGCGAGTGCGGTCTGACGGTCGGGCGGAACCTCGTATGGCACCTGGTAGTTGGCCCCCCCGACGCGGCGGGTGCGCACCTCGAGGCGGGGGGAACAATTGGCGACCGCGGTGTTCACCACTTCAAGGGGGGGAACTTCGCTCCGCTTCTCGATCCGTTCCAAGGCTTCGTACACGATCCGCTCGGCGACGGATTTCTTCCCGTCGAGCATCACGTAGTTGATCAACTTGGAGAGGAGCTTGCTGTTGTATTTGATGTCCGGTTTGACGTCACGACCTGGGATCTGCATGCCCTCAGCTCCTCTTCGTCCCGTACTTGGACCGCCCCTGGCGGCGCCCCTCCACTCCCTCGGCGTCCATCGTGCCGCGGATGATGTGGTAGCGAACCCCAGGGAGGTCCTTGACACGACCGCCGCGCACCAGCACCATCGAGTGCTCCTGCAGGTTGTGCCCTTCTCCTCCGATGTAAGCCGTGACTTCCTTTCCGTTGCTCAATCGGACACGCGCTACCTTCCGCAACGCGGAATTCGGCTTCTTCGGCGTGCGAGTGTACACGCGGGTGCATACCCCACGCCGCTGCGGACACGAGGAAAGGGCCGGAGCCTTGCTCTTCTTCCCCTTCGGCTTACGTCCCAATCTAATTAGTTGATTAATCGTCGGCATAATCACTCTCCAATGTGGCGTGAATTTTAGGTCAGTCCTCGGAGTCTGTCAAGGGATCATCCGGAGCCGCTTCGACCGTCTGCACTGCCTGCTCAGCGGTCTGTGCCCCAGGGAACCCGGTCCCAGCCGGGATCCTCTTCCCCACGATGATGCTCGGCTTGAGCCCTTCGAGCTCGTCCGCCTCCCCGCGCAGGGCTGCCTCCGCGAGGACCTTGGTCGTCCGTTGGAACGAGGCGGCTGACAGCCATCCCTTCGTCTGCAGGGCGGCCTTGGAGATGCGCAGGAGTTCCCTCTCCCCGAGCGGGAGCTGTTTCTCCAACACCGGGACCTCGATCGTTTCGTCTCCCTGCCGCACGCGGATCGTCTCGATCGCCGCCCGGGCAGCGGCGTGAAGGATCTCTGGGGTCAATTCCGTCCCGGCCTGGGCGATCAGGTGTCCCTTGGCAACGACGTCTTCCGCGATTTCCGCCCCGATCAGCTCCTTCTGCAGCTGACGTGCGCGAGCGTTCCACTCCGAGAGGCGGCTTACTTCCTCCTGGAATTCCTCGAGCGGGACGAGGTCCCCGAGGAGGAAGCGGGAATCCCCCCGCTCCACGATCCGCACGTTGTTCAGGATCTGACGGATGATCACTTCCAGGTGCTTGTCGTTGATGTCCACTCCCTGCGCCTTGTACACCTTGTGGATCTCGGTGATCAGGTACTCACGCGTCTTGTTCACCCCGGCCGAGTCGAGGAGGGTATGGGGAGCGACCACCCCCTTGGTGAGGAGGTCTCCCTTCTTCACCTTGTCCCCCACGTGGACGACGACCGCCTGATCGGTCTCGACCACGCTCTTGTAGCGGAGGTAGACACGGGTTACCTCGCCTTCCGGCTCCACCCGATCGACGAGCGCTTCCCCGGCATGGTCGACCTCGAGGCGGACGAGCGGTTCCCCTTCTCGTACCCTCTCCCCGTTCCCTTTGGTCGGGGAGACATCCTGGGTTATGGGGAAGCGGATGGCCCTCCCATCCGGGTTATAGACGATGATCCTCCCCGGGATAATGCGGACGATTCCCTCTCCCTCGGCAGCGATGAAGATCGGCTTAGAGCGCGAGGTGAGGGGGTCGCCCTCCTTCACGGTCGTTCCCGGCTCGACGAGCATCCGTGACCCGTATGGGATTTCATGAGAGAACACCTCTCCGGAATCGGTTACGAGCTCGAAGGTGCGCGATTTCCCCTCCGGCCCCCTGATCGTCCCGTCCTTCTCCGCCACGATCGGCTCGATGTTGAACCGCTCGGTGAGGGGATCCCCCTCCTTGACCCGGTCTCCGTCCTTGACGCACGGAGTGGCGTTCGGAGGGAGGGGATAAGCCCGATCGCCGGAGGCGGTGTCGATCACGAACATCTCTCGTGCCCCATCGGAGCGGGAGAGGATGTAGACCTCGCCTGCACACGGGCTTCCCGCATCAAGGAGCTCGTCCACACTTCCAAGTTCGTCACCGGGCTCCGCCTTGCACAGGAGGGTCGGGAGGACGAGGGTACGTGCCTCACTCGTGATCTCGATCTGATCCTTGCCCGCATGGGTAGGAACGATCGCGGTTACGTGCCCGTCGAGGGGGGAGATCCCGGCCTGGCCGCTCTTCAGCGTCTTGCGCGCCTCGAACAGCTCCTCAGCGCGCGGGAGCCCTTGGGTGATGTCCTCACCGGCGACTCCACCAGTGTGGAACGTCCGCATCGTCAACTGGGTTCCGGGTTCACCGACCGACTGAGCGGCGATCACCCCGACCGCCGTCCCGAGGGCGACCGGCTTGTGGTTACTCATGTCGTATCCGTAGCAGAGCTGGCAGACCCCGCCCTTGGTCTCGCAGGTCATCGGAGAGCGGATCACGATCCGTGGGCGGACCGTGATCGCCTCCACCTTGGCTGCGCGTAGGAGCTCGAGCAGGTGAGAGGTGATCAGCTCATCCTGCTTGACCAAGACCTGGCCGGTCTTCGGGTCGTGCACTTCCTCCACGCTCTTCGTCCCGACCACCCGTTCAGCGCTGGACTTGTCCTTGAGCGGGATGGTCACCTGAAGGTTGCCGATGTGGTGCGCCATCTCCTTGGTGATCCACTCGTTCGCCGCGACGAGGACCTCCCCGGTCTCCGGATCGATGATCGGTTGGCTTGTCACCCTCCCGTAGATCCGCTCCTCGATCGACTCCATCACCTCGTACTGACTGAACCGGAGAGGGTCGATGTCTATCCCCTGCGCGGTGCCGCAATCGTGCTCTTTGACGATCGTGTCCGAAGTGGCATCGACGAGCCGGCGCGTCAGATAACCGGAGTCTGCGGTCTTGAGCGCGGTGTCGGCCGCCCCTTTCCGCCCCCCGTGGGTGGAGATGAAGTACTCCATCATGTCCAACCCCTCGCGGAAGTTGGAAATGACCGGCATCTCGATGATCTCTCCGGATGGACCGGCCATCGGACCGCGCATCCCGGAGAGCTGCTTGACCTGGTCCGGCCCTCCCCGCGCCCCGGACGTGACCATCCCGTACACCGGATTGAACTTGTGGCGACGCAGGTTCTCCATCGTCGCTTTCTCGACTTCATCGACCGTCCGCCGCCAGACGCGGATCACTGCAGCTCGGCGCTCCTCCTCGGTCGCGAGACCGAGTCGCCACATCTTGTTGATCCGCTGCACTACGGCGTAGGCCTCCTTGATGATCTCCTCCTTCTCCGGCGGGATGAGGCAATCGGTGATCGAGATCGTCAGTCCGGCCTGGGTGGCGTACTTGAACCCGATCGTCTTCAGACTGTCGAGGAGCTCAGCGGTACGGGCCCAGCCGAACCGATCGTAGCATTCAGTAAGGATCCGTTTTACAACCCGGCGGTCGAATACGCGGTTGTAATCGCGGATTTCAGGAGGGAGGAACTGGTTCAACTCGGCACGGCCGAGGGTGGTGTCCATGATCTTTCCATCGATCCGGATCTTCACCGGGGCGTGCAGGTCGAGGATCCCCTCCTCGTACGCGCGCCGCGCCTCGTCCAGGTCGCGGAACGCCTTTCCTGCCCCCTTCCCTTCCTCGTCGAGCAGGGTAAGGTAGTAATAAGCGAAGATCGGGTCCTGGGTCGGGACGCTGAGCGGCTCACCGTTCGCCGGGGAGAGGATGTTGCGTGGAGCGGCCATCAGCTCCCGCGCCTCTCGGATCGCCTCCGGGGACAGGGGGAGGTGTACCGCCATCTGGTCACCGTCGAAGTCGGCATTGTACGGTGGGCAGACGAACGGATGGATGTGAATCGCGTCTCCATCGACGAGGACCGGCTCGAACGCCTGGATCGACAGCCGGTGCAGGGTGGGAGCGCGGTTCAACAGGACAGGATGGTCCTTGATCAACTTATCCAGAATGTCCCATACCTCCGGCATCTCGCCCCGTAGCGCCTTGTTCTTGATCTCGTCGAAGTCGGAGAAGGTGATCGTCTCCAGGTGGTGGAGGATGAACGGCTTGAACAGTTCAAGTGCCATCTTCTTTGGAATCCCGCACTGGGATAGCTTCAGCTTCGGGTCGACCACGATCACCGCCCGGCCCGAGTAGTCGACGCGGCGGCCGAGCAGGTTGCGCCGCAGGCGTCCGTGCTTCCCGTGGATCCGTTCGGAGAGGGACTTGAGCGGACGATTGTCCCTCCCTTTGATCGGGGTCTCCTTCTTCTCGTTGTGGATCAGGGCGTCGACTGCCTCTTGGAGCATCCGCCGTTCGTTCCGCAGGATCACCTCAGGAGCTCCCATGTCGATCAGTTTCTTCAAGCGGTTATTACGGTTGATGATCCGACGGTACAGGTCGTTCAGGTCGGTGGTGGCGAACTTTCCCCCTTCGAGCTGGATCATCGGACGGAGGGCGGGAGGGAGGACCGGGATCACCTCGAGGACCATGTCCTGAGGGTCGTTCCCGGAAGCGCGGAGCTGGTCAACCACCTCGAGCTGCTTGATCAGGCGGCGTCGGTTTCCGGCCGAGGTCTCCTGACGGATCCGCTCGGTCAGCTCGCGGTGCAGCTCCTCGAGGTCGAGGGAAGCGAGCAACCCCTTGATCCCCGCCGCCCCGGTCATCGCCACAAACCCATCCGGGTAGATCCGCTCGTACGCTCGTTTCTCCAGCCGGTTCAGCCGGTCCCCCGGCTTCAGCGGGACCGCAGGGTCCTTGACCTTGGTGACGAGGAACACGAGGCTGTCCAGTACCTCCTGATCGATCGCTTCCCCTTCCACCGCCGGCCCGTAACGCTCGACGAGCATCCGGTAGGCGGTATGGGAGCAGATCTCATCTACCGGACGCTCGGCGATTACGGTCTCCGCCTCGATTTCATCTCCATCCTCAACCAATATCGGGACATCTCCGACGATCGGGTACTCCTGCGATCCGACGACCACGGCCTTGAAGTGCTCCCCGTTCTTCAGCCTCCGCTCCTCAATCGTCACCTTTCCGGCCTCGTCCGCGATCACACGCGGAGCGTCCTCCACGTAATAGGCCTGTTCCACCGTGAACGGGAACGCGCTCGATAGGATGTCCACCTCCGAGGTGTACATCGTCTCCCCGGGACGGATCTCCTTGCAGTCGGACGAGGTGACGATGTACAGCGCCTGCTCGAGCGGTTCGGTCTCGTAGTACGCGATCCGTTGTAACTCCTTCTTCTTCATCCCCAGAAGCCGGCTCAGCAGGCTCGATACCCCTTTCAGGTACCAGAAGTGAACGACCGGGCTCGCTAGGGAGATGTGCCCCATGAACACGCGCCGTACCGAGGAATCGGTGACGAGTACGTGGCACTTCTCGCATGTGATCCCCTCATATTTCTTCCCCTTGTACTTCCCGCAGGCGCACTCGTAGTCGTTCTCCGGGCCGAAGATCTCCTCGGCGTACAGCCCGCCCCGTTCCGGCTTATGGGTTCGGTAGTTGATCGTCTCCGACTCGGTCACCTCTCCGTGTGACCAGCTGAGTATCACCGACGGGGAAGCAAACTGAAGTTTTATCCGCTTAATGTCGTCCCCAGAGATCAATATGTTCACCTCTCGAATAGGTCTTTCCGCCGCTGTTATGCGTCTGCCTTGGTATCGCTCGCCGGTTCCTTCTTCTTGGATTCGGCCCCGGAACCGGATGGGGCCTTGCTCTTCTTCCGGTAATCGGTGGTGTAGTATCCGCTTCCTTTGTATACGACCCCAATGCGAGGGAGGAGGCGTCGCACCCGGGTGCTCCCGCACTGCGGGCAGATCGGTTCTTCTTTATTGCCATTAACATGCAAAATCTTAAATTCAAATCCGCAATCTTCGCATTCGTAACGGTAAAATGGCATACCCACCCCCTTCTCCCTTTCTGGGGAAATCCGGAACAACAATCTCGCGCAAACAGCATCTGCTGAAATCTTCACGTAAGTATAGCTCAGGGCGTGGCTTTTTCAAGGGCAAGAGTTGTCTCATACAAGATGAGCATGAGGGATCGCTGGCATCGCGAGCGCGTGGGTCATATCAGATTATGTAGGGAGGTTCCTCATCTCAGCCAAGCAACACATCAAGGAGCATCATCACCG
>JAGGSO010000135.1 GCA_021159055.1 Candidatus Bipolaricaulota bacterium
TTGTTCATCGGGGCGGCGTTCGGGGGCGCATTCGGAGTGATGGCGAACATGATCTTTCCCGCTACCTCCGCTCCCTATCCGGCCTATGCCCTCGTGGGAATGGCCGCGGTCTTCTCCGCCGTATCCCGCGCCAGCCTCACCTCGATCGTGATGCTGTTCGAGATGACTCGCAACTACAACATCATCCTCCCGCTCATGTTCGCATGTGTGGTCGCCGATGTTGCGGCATGGCTCCTCTACCCGGACACGATATACACCCGCAAGCTCGTGCGCCGCGGAGTGCGGATCGACCAAGATCTCGGGTTCAACGTGCTCAAGACGCGGTTCGTCGCCGACGCGATGACCCGGGCGGTGGAGACCGTCCCCCAGGATCTTCCGGTGGAGGAAGTACAGGATAAGATCCTCAAAACCGGGCACCAAGGGTTCCCGGTTGTCGACGAGAACGGCCGCCTACTTGGGATCATCACCGGACGGGACGTGATGAAGGCGATGGAGAAGGATCCCAAGCTTCCCGCGATCACCGTTGCCCACCACCGCCTGGCCGTGGCATATCCGGACGAGACTCTCGACGATGTGTGGAAACGGATGGGGGAGCTCGGGATCGGCCGCCTTCCGGTGGTGTTGCGGAGCGATCCGAGCAAGCTCGTTGGAATCATCACCAAAGGGGACATCGCCCGATTTGCCCGGGCCGTGTGAGGAAGATCACCGCGTGTGCGCGCGCCGCTTCATGAGCAGGATGCTCAATCCAAGCATCACCACAGCGTAGCTCGCCAGGACGGTGAGCTCGAACCAGATCCCGGATATTCCCCATCCGCGCAGCATCACCGCCCGCAGGGCACGGTTCAGGTAGGTGAGCGGTATGATGTAGGCAAGTGGACGGAGCGTCGGGGAGAGGGCCTCCACCGGCCAGAACGCCTCGGTGAGGATCAGTCCGGGGATGATGATCAAAAGCGCGTACTGCACCGCCTGGAACTCGTTCCGTGCCAGGCCGGAAAGGAGCGTTCCCATCCCCTGTAACCCGATGGTGTAGACGACGATCACAAGGAGCATCAAAAGCAGGCTCCCAGCGAACATTGTGTGGAATAAGAAATAGGCGATCAAGATCACCTCGAGTGCTTGTAGGATGGCTATGATAGTAAATGCTAAGGTATAACCGAGGCTGAGCTCCCACGGGTGGACCGGGAATGTCAGGAGCCGTTCCAGAATCCCGTTGCGCTCCTCGCGCACCAAGGCGATCAGAGAGAGCATCGAGGTGATCACCGTGACCGCGAACCCGATCACTCCGGGGGAGTAGTAATCGAGGTAGTCAGCCTGCCCGGCGTAGATGTAGTCGACCTTGAGCAGGCTGCTGAAATCGACGGTTTTCCCGCCGATGTAGGCGAACATTAGGTTATTCAGCGCCCGCTCCACTGTGGCCACCACCGTGTCCGCCACCGGGACGTTGGAGCGGTCGATCGACAGTGAAATCCCTGGTCCGGGTGCCGCCTCACTCCGGGGTAGGAGGTGGATCGTTTGCCCCTGGTAGGTGTAGGGCATTCCGCCCTTGATCTGCAGCACCCGATCGATAACCCCCTGCGAAAACCCGGGTTGGATCACGATCACCGCCCATACCTTTCCGTCTTTCAGTTCGTTCCGTGCCTGGATTTCGTCATCCATCCAACGGGTGTGGAACACCTTCTTTCTGAATCCCTTGATCAGCTCTGAACTCAGAGATTTCTGCAAGGTTATCTGCCCAAACTCGCGCGTGTTCAGGGTGATGGTTCCCCGATCGTGGTCGACCACGATCACCCGCACATCGGTCGGGCTTCCGGAGAACGCGTACCCGAACAGGAGGATGAATATGAGGGGGATCGTCCCGATCATGAACACGGTGAGAAGGTCGTGGCGCAACCGACGGAAGACGTTACGGGCGACGAACAGCACGTTCATTTCGACTCTCCCTCCGTCTTCCCCACCAGGGCGAGGAACGCTTCTTCCAAGGTGGCGGCGTGTGCCTCCTCCTCCAACGCCTGCGGCGGTCCTTCTTCGATCAGCCGCCCCCGACTCATCAGACCGACGCGGTGGCAGCGGGACGCCTCCTCAAGGTAATGGGTGCTGATCAGGATCGTCGTCCCTTCCTCCGCCAGGTGCTTGAAGTGGGCCCAGAAGAACGCGCGCAGGTCGGGATCGACCCCCGCGGTCGGCTCGTCGAGGAGAAGGATGGCCGGTTTGTGGATCATCGCGGCGGCCAGCGAGACCCGGCGCTGCATCCCCCCGCTCAGATCGCGGGCGAGGGCGTCCCGTTTCCCCTCCAGATGCACGATCCTTAGGATCTCTTCGGTACGACTCTGGATCTCGGCTCGGGACAGCCCCTGCATCCGCCCAAAGAAGCATAGGTTCTCCCGTACGGACAGATCAGGATAGATCGCGTTCTCCTGCGGCATGTACCCGATCTCGTGTAGCACTGCGAACGACGGGATGCGATGTCCAAGGATGGTGATCTTCCCTGCATCGGGTTTGAGTATTCCGCATAGAAGGCGCATGGTCGTCGTTTTTCCGCTCCCGTTCGGTCCGATCAGCCCGTAGATCTCGGAACGGGGCACAATGAGAGAGAGCCGGTCGACCGCGGTTAGACGACCGAATCGCTTGGTCAGATTCTCAGTGCGGATCGCAGGGTCCATGCGCGGTAGTGTAGAAGATGGGAGGGAGGGAGTCAACGCGATGTCTCCCCAAGGGGAGGGGAAACGGGGTGATGGAGGAGCCGCGCCGTCCCGTGGGTGAACAGGTAGATGATCCCGTAGAGCACATACACGATCTCGGTCAGCTTGAGGGCGAACGAGAACCCGACTGCCGCTGCCTTCCCGATTCCGAACAGGGTGAATATCCCGATCAGGCCGCCCTCGATCACCCCCATCCCGCCTGGCGTGACCCACAGGAACATGTTGAGAAACATGGCAAGCGCGAAGATCAGGGTGAGGTCGAGTAGCGAAAGGACGATCCCGGCGGAGAAGTAGAAGAAGATGAGGGGGTTCAGCGCGAACAGGACCGAGGAGAGAAGGGCGGGGATGAACGCGAGTTGCGTCCTCCTCCGTCTTCGTGGTGAGAAGGCGCAGTCGATCTCCCGCTCCACCACCGCGAACCAGTCCGCCGCCCGGGAGATGTATCCCCGCCACGGGACCAGCCGGGCGATAAACCGAAGCCCGCGCGTCATCCACAAACGCTGGTGACGGAAGCTGATGATCGCCCATACGAGGAACGCCATTCCGGCACTGGCACATCCGAACAACCCCCAGCGGAGCCCGAAAGAGAGCCGATCGGTGAACAGACCGTAAACGCTCCCGATGAACATCAGGACGAGCGCGCTCATCATGTTCAGAAACCGCTCCACGATCACGCTCGACGTCGCCTCTTGGGTCTGGTCGGTGAACCCGTGCGAGATCAGGTAGACCCGCACCGGTTCCCCGCCGAAGTTGGCGGATGGGGTGATGTAGGTGACGGTGTACCCGCTGGCAAACGCTCCCAGGACCTCGCTCCACCGCCGCTCGATCCCGTAGGAGCGGAGGAGGATCTTCCAGGTTAGCGCCCACAGGAAGAACATCGCCACTGCGTTCAGGAAGAAAACGGCCCCTCCCAGGGGGCCGAGGGAGAGGAACTCTTGCGTCACCCGGCGCCAGCCGACCCAGTGGAGGACCGCCCACAGGATTGCCCCTCCGATGCCGATGGAGAAATAAATCGTCAGCCGGCGTTTCAGTTTCGCGTTCATGGCTCCCTCTTTCCCGCTCCCTCCCATTGCGGCTGGACCCCACGCCACGGCGATACTAGCGCACCACCCGCCACGCGACCGTCCATCCCCCCGGACCGATCCGCAGGAGCATATCGGAAAATCCACTCATCATCGGCAAAATTGCCACCCCGACCGCATAGGCGACAAGCGGGGCTTCCTCCCGGAACAGGACGGCGAGGAGCTCCCCCACGCTCGGTCGCCCGACCAGGACCTCGTTCGCCCCGAGGCTTCGCATGATCTCAGCGAAGCCGTCCCCGGGGGAGATCGCCACCACCCCGGTTTGCGCATCCGTCCGCGGCTCCGACTCGCGGAACACCGCAGCGAACCCGGCGAGGAACTGGCTGAGGATCACTCCGGAGTTTCCCCGTGCTCCGAGAAGGGCACTGTGCGAGATGGCCTCCAACATTGTTGTTAGTTCCGTACCCCCTTCTTCCAGCCCCTCTGCGATCGCGTTCAACGTGAGGTACATGTTGGTCCCTGTATCCCCGTCGGGAGGGGAAGACATTCAACCGGTTGATCTCCTCGACGTGGGCCTGCACGAGGTCGCGCGCACGCAGAAGCGCATCTCGGAGGCACATTCCATCCATCAACCGCCTATCCGTTCGGATGGACATCAGCTGAACCTCCGGGGAAGACTGCGCTGGTGATAGAGGATCGCTCCGGTCGCTATCGCTCCCGCGAACCCGATGAGGGCCAACAGATCGATCGTAATGGGAAGGTAGTGCCCGCCTCCCGTGCAATAGCGCAGCAAGTCGGTGAGATACGTGAGCGGTGATGCAAATGATAACGCCCTACCCCACTGCGGCAGCTCAGCCAACGGGATGAATATCCCGCTGATGAATATGAGCGGAAATTTGACGAGTGCGGATAGCATCATAACGTTTCCCGGGATATCGGCCGGAGGCGCGGAGAACAGCAGCCCGATGTAGGAGAAACAAACCCCGGCGATGATTAATCCCAGGGTGAGTATGAACGCGTGGTGAATGGGAACCCCGAGCCCGATCCCGATGAAGAGCGGAACGAGCGTGACGATGAGCCCGAATATGAGAGAAGCAATCGCATCACCGAGCAGGATCGTGAACAGCGAGATCGGAGCCGCGACCAACCGCTCCAGCACCCGCATCCGTGTCTCCCACGGTGCGATCAGCGGTCCGACTGAGGTGGCGGTAAAGAACAGCGTCATCGCGATCAACCCGGGGATGAGAAATCCCACTGTGAGGTGCCGTCCCACGTAGAACGCGAGGAACAAGAATCCGGGAAGCACCGGTCCGTACACGATTACCGGCCCCTTGAAGTAATACACCTGGATGTCCTTCTTGCACACCGCCCACGCGCGGGAAAGCTGCGCTACCATATTCATGTGTCGGTCCTCCTGGAATCAGAACCAGCTCCAGTCAGCTTGAGAAAGACCTCCTCCAAGCTCGGCTCAACGGTGTTCAATGCCATGATCTCCGCGTTGCTTTCCTCCGCCACCTTCACCAACCCCTTGATCACGCGGTCGGGCCGATCGGTGTAGAACCGCACTTTGTCCCCGACGATTTCGTGCCGGCGTACCCCCGGGATTCCGGTAAGCGCCAGCGGGGCGATCGCGCCGCGCAGCTGTGCCTCAACTACGCGAAGTTCGGACGCAGTGCGACGGAGCACCTCCGGAGGGTCGATGGCGATGATGCGACCGCGGTTGATGATCGCTACCCGCTGACACAGCCGGTTTGCCTCATCGAGGTTGTGGGTGGTGAGAAATATCGTCATGCCCTGATCGTGCAGGGCCACAAGCTTCTTTCTGATCATCAGGGCGCTGTTCACGTCCAACCCGGAGGTGGGCTCGTCGAGGAACAGGATTTGCGGTGCGTTGACAAGCGCCATCGCCAGGAGCAATCGCTGCCGCATCCCCTTGGAGAACGTTCGTGCCCGGTCGTTTCTGCGTTCCCACAAGCCGAACTCGGTTAGCAGTTGCTGCGCACGCTGCCGTCGGACGCGGCGCGGCACCCCGTACAGCTCCCCCATCAGCATCATGTTCCCCCATGCAGTGAGGTCGATGTACACGTTGGCCATCTCGGGAACGATTCCCATCGCCCCTTTCGCGGCGATCGCGTCCCGCGTTATGTCGTATCCGTTTATCCGTGCCTGTCCGCTGTCCGGAGGGAGGATGCCGGTGAGGATGCGCACGGTGGTCGTTTTGCCGGCACCGTTGGGGCCGAGAAACCCGAAGAACTCACCCCGATGCACGGTAAAGCTGATCCCGTCCAGCGCGGTGAGTCTTCCGTAGCGTTTAACGAGGTCCTCGACTACAATTGCGTCCATCTCACACCTGTCGCCCAGCGATGTACCCGCTCCGCACCGCATCCACGATCTTCCCGGGGTAGACGCAATCACCGATCGAGTAGGTCGCAAAGCCATGCAGTTCCTCCTGAAGCGATCGCTGTGGGATTGGGTTGCGTGCCAGGACGACGGATGCAGCGGGAATCTCACGAACCCTACCTTGGGTGTCCTTGATTCTCACGCTCTGATCGGTTATTCGCTCAACGGTCACCTCGGTGATGATCGATACGTTGTGTTCCTTCAACTCGCGAAGGAGGTAATCACGGTAGATCGGTTCCAAATTCGACGCGATCGTCTTGTACCGCTTCAACACGGTTACGGAATGGCCGGCTTCCGCCAGGAACAGGGCCGTCTCTAACCCGAGCAGGCCACCGCCGATCATCACAACCGGACTTTTAACAGCCTTTGCCGTGCCGGAGAGCACATCGTGCGCCGTAACCACGTTCGGCCGGTCTGCCCCGGGGATATCGTCGCGCGGACAGGTACAGCCGGTGGCGATGATCACCGCGTCCGGTTGCAGATCCTCAACAGTCGCCCGGGTGACGTGCGTTCTCAGCTTTATCTCCACCCCAAGGCGGGAAAGTTCGTTCTCGTAGTACTCGATTAACCAGCGTATCTTCTCCTTCCCCGGCGGGATGGCGGCGATATTCAGCGTGCCCCCCAGTCTCTTCTGTTCATCGCACAGTGTTACCGCATGTCCGCGCAGCGCAGCGACCCGCGCTGCCTCCATTCCGGCGGGACCGCCGCCGATCACCAAAACCCGCTTCGATTTTGGCGCCGGGGTGATCCGCTCAAACTCCGCGTCCATCCCTACCACCGGGTTCACCCCGCAATGTAGTGCCTGATCGTCATGATGGCGCGCCTTCACGCATTCCCCACACCCGATGCACTTTCTGATCCGCTCCGGATGCCCGGCCCGCGCCTTGTTCGGCCAGTCCGGATCGGCGATCAGCGTTCTGCCGAGGACGATTAAGTCCGCCTCACCGCGGGATAGCAGCCCCTCGGCAAACTCGGGCTCGCGGATCACCCCCACCGCCGCCACCGGAATCGAGACAACCTCCTTGAGTCCCTTTGCTAGGTATGCCCGCCATCCTTGGGGATAGGGCATCGGCTCGAGACGCTTCTCCTTCGGGCATAGCCCAAGATCGGCCTGAATCATGTCGAGTCCAATCGCCTCTAGCCCGGCGGCGAGGGCCTTGCCCTCTTCGGGGTCGATCCCGCCTTTCATCATGTCGTCCGCGGCGAATCGGATGGTGATCGGAAACCTGCCTCCGCACAGGGAACGGATCCGCTCGACGATCTCGGCAACGAACCGGAGTCGGTTCTCGCGCGATCCGCCGTAGCGGTCGGTCCGCTTGTTGGTGAGCGGGGAGAGGAACTGGTTGATGAGCAGGCCATGTCCTCCTTGCAATTCCACCATGTCGAACCCGGCCCGCTTCGCGCGCAACGCCGCTTGGGCGTAGGCTTCAACAACGGCTCTGATCTCCTCCGCGGAGATCTCATGCGGGAGGACGCCGTCCTGCCGCAAAGGAACGGAAGAGGGAGCAATGGGGCGGCGTCCTCCATTGAACTTGAGAGAGGCGTGTAATCCGGGATGGGTGAGTTCGATCGAAATCTTTGCGCCGGCATCGTGTACCACTCGTGCCAGCTGTGTCAATCCAGGGATGAATTCGTCCGAATCGATCCGGGGCTGAGTTGCACCGTGGCGGGCGGCTGGGTAGTCGATGCACGCGTTCTCCACGATGATCAACCCCGCCCCTCCCTCCGCGCGCCGGGCGTAATGGAAGACTTGGCGCTCGGAGACCTCACCGGAGACGTGAGCCAGGTTCGTTGCGATCGGCGGGAAGATCACCCGGTTGGGGAGCTCAACCCGACCGATCTCGATCGGGGAGAAGAGATGAGGGAATTTCATTCGCGCTCACTTCCCTTGCGGTTCATGATCGCCTGTGTTCCGGCCTTGAGCACAGTCGACGCCTTTACGAACCGGGCGAGGAGGATCGTCTGTAGGAGTTCCTGTTCCGTTGCTCCGTGATCCCGTCCAGCGATGAGGTAAGAGCGGATCATCTCTTCCTCGCCCAGTGCGGCACAGACCGCAAGACAAATGAGGACTTTCACTTTCTCCGGGAGATCCCCCCAGTGCATGGCAAAGTGCTTGTCTTCCTGGTGGCGGACGAAGACTTCCGGGAGTTCGTGAGCGAGGAACTCCAAGAACTCCGGCACTTCCGACCGCTTCGTCTTCATTTGTGCGAGCATAGCTAATGCCTTCTGGTTTACATCCTCACTCATTTCTTGCCCTCCGTTCGATTCCCTCTTGGTCGGATCACGAGGACCGGGACCGGGCTCTCCCGCAGCACGCGCGCCGTGGTCGAGCCGATTACCCGCTCCACGATCCCATGTTCTCCGTGCGAACCCATGACGATGAGGGAGACCCGTTTATCTTTTGCTGTCTTGACGATCTCTTGAAATGGAATCCCCTCGACCACGACAAGCTCCGCCTTCGCCGCGGTGGAGAAATCGGTCGGGTAGAGGATGCGCCTAAACATCGTTCACCTCCGCTTCTGCCCGTCTCTTGCCAGAGAAGTAACGCCGTAACCAGGGGGCGGCTTTAAGGTATGTAACCATCAAGAGGATCTGAAAGATCGGCAGGGTCGCTGCTGGGATCGCTACCAACGGGGAGAAGGCCATCGTCGCCAGGGCGATCGCTGTCCCGTTGTTCTTCCCGGTCGAGGCGAACACGATCGCCATGTGATCCTCATAGGAAAGGTGAATCAATCGATCGATCCACGTGATCAGCAGGAGCGTCACCCCCATGAACAGAGTGTTCGGGATCGTGAGCCATGCCACCAGCTCCCACTTGTGCACGATCAGGGGCGCTTTCATGAAGAAGATGAGGAACACGATCCCGTACATGGCGATGAGTGACAGCGACGGAAATAGCGGGAGAAGCTGCATGAACCGCCGTTCTCCCAACCGCTTGATCAGCCCGATCCGGGTGAGATAGCCGGCGATCATCGGGGCGATGAGGACGGTGAGCATCGACTTTATCAGGATCCACGTCGGTGACGGCATGTGATACTGAGCGGCGAACAGGCTCATCCATGCTGGAACGGCGAAGATGGAAAAGATGAAGCTTACCGCCATCACCACCGTGGCCAACTCCACGTTTCCCTCGGCCAGCCCGGTGTAGCCGATCGACATCGATGAACACGGGACGACCATCACCAGGAGGAACCCCATGGCGAGCTGCTGGTCGTGGAGGAACCCGCGTGCGAGGAGATAGCCGAACAGCGGTGCGAGGAGGAAGTTGTAGGCGAGGGCGAGGAGGATTCCGCGCCAGTTCTTCGCCGCCAGCCGGAGCGAATCCAGCTTCAGGTTCACCATCATCGGGTAGATGATGAAGAACACCGCGACCGTGGTCAGGGACGTGAACACGCCCTTGTGGGCGGTGACGTATCCCGCGGCCGGATAGCCGGCTCCCACCCCGATCCCCATGCACGCGATGACGTACAGGAGCAGGTACTTACTCAGGTGATTTTTTAATGATCTTAGGCGCATGGAGCTTCCCCTCCATCCGTTCATATGCTTCCAAAAACGCCTCCAGGCTGACCTTGAGGTTCTCTAACGCCTGTGCCCACTCATGCAGCAGGCCCATCCCTTTTGGGGTTATGGCATAGACCCGTTTTGCCGGTCCGGCATTCGCCGTGTCCCACTCTGATGTGATCAGTCCCTTCGCCTCCATCGACCGGAGGGTGCGGTAGACGTAGCCTGCATCCTGAATCGAGTATTCCAGCCCCATCTCCCGCATCCGATCGATCAACTCGTATCCGTGCCCTTTCCGCTCCCGCAGGAGGAGGAGCAAAAACGGTCGCAGAAACCGGGGCGGACGCTCGGTGGGGTAGCAGTTGCACCACGGTTTAACCGTCGATTTCTGTCTCTTCCGGGGCATCTCCTAGCTCACTCCCTTATATGACTCTGACACATATATACGTTAAATTGCAGCCGCTGTCAAGTCCGAGGGGGGATGCGCCAGGAGATCGTTACCAGGCAAAGAGGTTAGTGGAGAAGTGGTTGAAAAAA
>JAGGSO010000136.1 GCA_021159055.1 Candidatus Bipolaricaulota bacterium
GGTTGACGGAGAAGTCCTGTGTCGAAGGTCAGCCTTCCCCGGGAGGAGCAGCTTGAGGAAGACAAGGGGCAGGATGTAGTCCTTGAATTTGGGGGCGTCGAGCGGTCCGCGGATGACGCACGCCGCCTCCCATAGCCAGTTTTCCAGTGCGGATATGTCAAGTTTTCCCAATTCGAATCCCCTTGCGAGTTTTCAATTCAGCTCCAGTCTAGCACTCGCCGGCTGGAAGGAACAAATCATCTACTTCTTTTGCTGCAGGTATATTCGCACGCCGCAACGAGCAGCCGCCTGTCGCAGCGTTTCGTCCTGCGTAGCCAAGGGGAGTCCCATCCGCATCGCTAGGTTCAGATATGAAGCATCGTAAGCGGATAGCTGCTGCTCCCGTGCCAGGGCTGTTATCTCTCCCAACATCCGCTCCGGCGCCTCCGGCTGGACAACGATGGGAAGCTCCTGCAAGAGCGCTAAGAACTGCACCGCATCCGCGTGGGCGATCCGGCGGCGCCGCTCGGCCACGAGGATTCCATTCCCCACTTCAAGCGGCCATACCGCGGGCACTATAGCCTCGGCGACCTCCAATGAGTCTAATACCGCATCGGTATAGGCATTGGATTCGTCTTCCAGCCCCCATGCCAGCGTCACCGATGCGTCGAGGATAAAGGAGGGATCAGGCATCAGATCCGCCCTTCTTCGATTAGGTCGCGTATTTTTAGGCCATCGAGGCGATGTCTCTTGCGAAACTCCTTGATAGCGGCGATCACCTCTTTGGGATCGCGTTCTTGCGCGCGGCGGAACGGCTCGAGCACGGCCACAGGTACCCCGTGCTTGGTGATCACGATCCGCTCCCCGTTGGCCACCCGATGCAACAACTGGGAGAGCTTGGTTTTGGCTTCATAAGCGCCGACGGTGAGCATCCGCCACCTCCTTTAGACCAGTCTACGACTAGTATAATCTGTTGTCGAAAGATGGTCAATTGCTTCACCGCCGTCGGAACAGGAACCCGATGAGGGTGAGGATCGCGGAGATGAGGAGCATGGAGGTGATCGGAATGTAGATCACAAACCCATCCCGCTTGATCAGAATGTCGCCCGGGAGGCGTCCCAGGAACGGGATCTTCCCCCACAGAAACAGCCCGACCAGGACGAGGATCACTCCTGTGATCACAAGGAGCTTTCCCAATGCAGTGAACCCTTCCATGGCGAAAATGATAGCAGATTCCCCGCCGTTAGGTGTAGGGGCGGGTTTGAACCCCGCCCTGGCAATCCGCCATGCGTTGCCTATTTCGCGGTGGCAGGTTATCCTGAACCGGAAAGGAGGGATCAGATGACGGATATTCTGATCTTCGTTGAGGAAGGCTACGAGGAGTTCGAGCTCTGGGTTCCCTACTACCGGTTCCTCGAAGCCGGATTCACGGTGGAGGTCGTGGGAGCTGAGAAGGGACGAATCTATGCCGGAAAGCACGGGATCGAGGTGCGAGCAGAGCGGGCGTTCTCCGAGGTCGATCTCACCGGGGTGCGGGCGCTCGTCATTCCAGGCGGATATGCCCCGGATCGGCTGCGGCTGCACGACGCCGCAGTAAAGCTGGTGCAGGAGGCCGATGAAAAGGGGATCGTGATCGCGGCGATCTGCCATGGGGGCTCGGTCCTCGTCTCCGCCGGGATCGTGGCCGGACGCCGCCTCACCTCCTATCGCTCGATCCGCGACGACCTCCGCGCCGCTGGGGCGGAGTGGGTGGACGAGCCGGTGGTGATCGACCGCAACCTGATCACCTCGCGCACCCCGCGCGATCTCCCCCGGTTCCTCCCCGCGATCCTGAACGCGCTTAAATGACCGGCACCCTGTACATCGTCGCGACCCCGATCGGAAACCTCGATGACATCACCCTGCGGGCGATCCGGACCCTGCGCACGGTGGACTACATCCTCGCCGAGGACACGCGCACGACGTCCCGGCTCCTCGCCCGCTACCGGATCGAGACCCCGTTTTACAAGAGCTACTACCAGGGGGTGGAGAAATCCCGAGTGGAGTCGGTGTTGCGGCTCCTGAAAGCCGGAAAGGATCTCGCCCTTGTCTCTGACGCCGGGACACCGCTGGTGAGCGATCCCGGCTATCCACTCGTCCGCGCCGCGGTCGAGCGCGGGATCAGGGTCGTCCCGATCCCCGGGGCGTGCGCCGCTCTCGCCGGGCTCGTCGCCTCCGGCCTCCCGCCGGACCGGTTCTGCTTCGAGGGAATCCTCCCTCGCAAGGAATCCGAGCGCCGCAAACGGATCGAGGGGCTGATAAACGAGACGCGAACAATGATCATCTACGAGTCGCCCCACCGCCTCATCTCCACCCTCAAGATCCTGTCCGAGCTCATCCCCGAGCGGGAGGTCGTTCTCGCCCGCGAGCTCACCAAGCGGCACGAGGAGTTCATCCGCGGAACCCCGGCGGAGCTCCTCCACGCCGTGGAGGCCCGCCCGGTCAAGGGGGAGATCGTCCTCGTGATCGCCGGAGCACAGGAGGAGGCCAGGGCCGAAGGGGCGGATGCGGAAAGGCTCGTTTCGGTGCTGAGGGAAGAAGGGGTGAGCAGCAAAGCGGCGGTCCGAATCCTAACCGAATTTACGGGCATCCCCCGCAACGAGGCGTATCGACTGGTTCACTCGGGCTAGGTGTACTTGTCGGCGACCGAGGAGGCAGCGTACGCCTGCGGCTTGATGCGCACGGCGAACCCGCTTCCAATGATCATCCCCACTACCTCATCGATCATCGCCTTGGTGCGGCCGTTCTTCCCGATGTCGACGTGGATCTCGAGGTTGAACGGAAGGAGGGAGGCGGCGGACAGCCGCGCGAGGAGGCGCTGGGCCAGCTCGAACGACAGCCATGCCTCGCGCCAGATCTTCTGCCGCAGGGACGGGATCTTCGGCTCGCGCCGCCGCGTCCAGAAGTAGCGGCCGCCCTTCCCGATCTTGTGGATTACGATCGCGCTCACCAAATCGATCATCTCTGTCCCGGTCGAGGAATCGGTGCCGACAAGGATCTCATAGCGCGCCTTTGGGTCAGCCTCCATCTCCGCGATGATCTCTGCGACCACCTCATCGAAGCTGAGGGCGCCGGCGTGAGGATTATAGAATTCTAGACTCTCTTCTTCTCCGCTCATCCCTGCGATCATAGCACCGAAGTGCGGACAGTGCAAGATGATCCCGGTGGGAGGATCACCGCTCGCCGTTCCGGATGAAATCGAGATAGCTCTGAAGGATGAGGACAGCAGCAAGGGAGTCGCGTATTCCACGTCGTTTCTTCCGCGACACGTTCGCCTGGAGGAGGACCCGCTCCGCCTCGGTGCTCGTCATCCGTTCGTCGAACGTCACGACCGGGATGGAGAGCTGTGCCCGCAGCCGGTCGGCGAACACCGCGACCTCGTCCGCCATCTCGCCGGCCGTGCCGTCCATGTTCAGCGGGAGGCCGATCACGATCCGCTCCACCCCGCTTTCCCGGACCAACCGCGCGATGTGTTCCACGTCGGAGCGTATGTCCGTTCGGATATACACCGGGAGCGGGCTGGCGATGATCCCGTCCGGATCGCTTATCGCAAGCCCGATCCGCACCGTTCCGTAATCGATCCCCAGGATGCGCATCAGCTTCCGATGATCTCAAGCGCCCGGCGCACGAGCTCCTCCACCGACAGGTCCTCCCCCCGCAGCCGCTCCAGCGCCTGCCGCGCCTCGCGCGGGGAGAAGCCGAGCGACTTCGAGGTGAGAGCACGCAGGGCGAGCTCTTCCCGCTGGGAGAGCGGGGACAGGTCGATCCCGGCTCCGAACTCGCCGCCGAGCTTGTCGCGCAGCTCGACCACGATCCGCTGCGCCGTCTTGCGCCCGATCCCCTTCACCGCGGTCAGTCTCTCGACGTCCCCGGACGCGATCGCCCCGACGAGCGCTTCGGGCGGGAGGGCGGACAGAAGCTGCAGCGCGAGCTTGGGACCGATCTGCCCCACCGGGAGGAGCGCCCGGAACAGCTCCCGCTCCGCCTCGGTCGGGAACCCGTACAGGTTGATCGCATCGTCGCGCAGGACGAGGTGGATGTACATAACCGCCTCCTCGCCGCGGCTCATCTCGGCGATCGCCCGACTCGGGCAGAAGACGCGGTAGGCGATCCCACCGGTCTCGATCACGATGTGATCGGTTCCGATCCGCACCACCCTCCCGGTTATCGAATCGATCATCCCGTCTCCTTCATCTTTCCCCGCCCTCCGGTCGCCTCCTGGAGAGCCCGCGAGAACGCGGGGATCCGGCTCCGGGGAAGGATGAGCCTCGCCTTGCCCACGGCGCCGTAATCGATCCCCTCGACTTCCGCCCCGAACCGATGGATGAGGCTCATCACCGGCGAGCTGAGCTCGGGGGAGAAGCTCACCTCCACCCGTGCCTGCGGCACCCGGACCACGATCTCCGCGGCCTCGATCGCAGCCCGGGTCGCATCACCGTAGGCACGGATCAGCCCTCCGATCCCGAGCTTCACCCCCCCGAAGTAGCGCACGACCACCCCAAGCACATCGTACAGGCCGGCTCCCTCCAGCGCTTGCAGGATCGGCGGACCGGCCGAGCCGGCCGGCTCCCCGGCGTCATCGGCCCGGGCGATCTCCCCGGAGACCAGCCGGTAGGCGGAGCAGCGGTGGGTCGCATCGTGGTACTCCCGCCGCAGTCCGTCGAGAACCCTCTTCACCTCCTCCTCGGAGGAGACAGGGTAGAGGAGCGCGATGAATCGCGACTTCTTCCGCGACAACCGCGCCTTGACCGGCGTGGCGATCGTGCGATAGGAGTCGATCATCCTGCTCCCTCGAGCCGCACTTCCGGCTCTCCCTTCAGGGACTCGACAAGGGTGAACGCATCCCAGACGTCCTTCTCCTCTCCCTCGATGAGGATGGAGACGCTCCCGGCTCCGGGCCCGACCCCGCCGGAGGCGACATGGGTCGCCCGCACCGGGAACAGGAGCTCCAACGCATCGACCTCGGTCACGGTCCGCCCGTGCAGGGGGAACATCCCGGCAGGAGTCCCCATGCACAGGTCGATCCTCCCGATCCCAAGCTCCTGGCTGATCTCGGAGATCGGGGTGAACACGGCCTTGCCAAGCCCGATCGGGATCACGAGCTCGGCCCCGCGGGCGACGGCCGGAGCGATGTACCTTCCCACCGTCCCCCCGGTCTTCGCGCTCGTCAGGACCCCGACCGCTCCCCATGGATCGATCGCGTTCCCCCCCTTGATCAGCACGTCCCCGGCGGAAAGGGAGGAGAGGATCTCGTCCGGCTCCAGCTCAACGCGGATTCCGTCCTTGATGACGATCTCCCCCATCTCCCCGAGGCGGGAGTTCACGTTCCAGCGGTCATCGATGAACCCGGCGGCGAACGCGCCACGGTCGATCGACTCCCCCAAGAGCTCCTCGGCGACGAACGCGTTCGTCGTCCCGAGGGTGATCACGATCATTCCCGCCTCCAGCGCCCGCTGCACCGCGGGCAGGGCGGCGACCCCCTTGGCGATCAGGCGCTTGGAGCCGCTCGGAGAAAGGACAACGCAGGCTTTCACTCTTCCTCCCTGTTTGCAAAGGTATCTTCCGATATGCTATAAACTTCAGCGCTTCAATTCAAAAACTCAACCCCAGGGTGATCGAACAAGATGACCTACACCAAAGAGGAGTACGAGAAGGAGTTGCGGGAGTTCAGGTGGGATATCCCCCAGGATTACAACATCGTATCGGTGGTGGAGAAGCACGCGGAGAAGAATCCGGACAAGGTGGCGATCTTCTGGGAGGACGCGGCCGGAAACGCCCGTCAGGTGACGTTCGGTGAGCTTGTGGCTGGAGCGCACCGGTTCGGGGACGCGCTGATGAAACTCGGGGTGCGGAAAGGAGATCCGGTGATCCATGTCCTTCCCCGCGTTCCCGAGGCGCACATGGTGCAACAAGGGACGTTCGTCGCCGGCGGGGTCGCAGTCCCGTGCTCGGAGATGCTCAAAGGGAAGGAGATCGCCTACCGGGCGCAGGTGAGCGGGGCGAAGGTGGTCGTCGCCCACGTCGCGACCGCGGATGAGGTGGAGAAGGCGCGGGGGGATTCTCCTTTGGAGACGTTCATCCTGATCGGAGGGGAGAGGCCCGGATGGCTGTCGTTCGAGGAGCTGATGGCGGAGGGAGACCCCAACGTGAAGAAGGTCCCGCTCACCGTC
Source organism: Candidatus Bipolaricaulota bacterium (assembly GCA_021159055.1). NCBI lineage: Bacteria > Candidatus Bipolaricaulota > Candidatus Bipolaricaulota bacterium. The sequence continues at coordinate 6,189 of JAGGSO010000136.1, forward strand.
GATGACCCGATGACGATCAACTTCACCTCGGGGACGACCGGGAACCCGAAACCGGTGATGCACAAGCACCGCTGGATGTACTGCCACAACCGGATCACCGCCAGGTATTGGTGGGACGCATCAGAGGAGGACGTGATCTGGGCGACGACCGCGCCGGGATGGGCGAAGTGGTACTGGAGCCCGGTCGGGGTCGGGCTGACCACCGGAGCGAGCCAGCTCATGTACAACGGCCGGTTCGACGCCGCCCGCTACATGGAGCTGTTGGAGAAGTACAAGGTGACCAAGCTGTGCGCCACCCCAACCGAGTATCGCCTGTTCGCCCAGCTACCGGACCTCTCCAAGTACAAGCTCTCTTTGAAGGACGCCGTATCCGCGGGAGAGCCGCTCAACGTGGAGCCGATCGAGGCGTTCAAGCGCGCGTTCGGGGTGACGATCCGCGACGGCTACGGCCAGACCGAGAGCGTCTGCCTGGTATGCAACTACCCCGGGATCGAGGTGAAGCCGGGGGCGATGGGAGTCCCCACTCCTGGGACAGGGGTGACCTTGATCGACGAGAACGGGAACCCTGTGCCCAAGGGCGAGGTCGGGGAGATCGCGGTGCGGCCGGACAACCCGGCGATCTTCGACGGATACTGGAAATCGCCCGAGCTGGACAAGGAGGCATTCGCCGGTGGCTGGTACCGCACCGGCGACCTGGCGCGGATGGACGAGGACGGGTACCTGTTCTTCGAGGGGCGGGCCGACGACGTCATCCTCACCTCGGGCTACCGCATCGGCCCGTTCGAGGTGGAGGACGCGCTCGTCTCCCACCCGGCGGTGGTCGAGGCAGCGGCGATCGCCGCGCCGGATCGCACCCGGGGCGAGATCGTGAAGGCGTTCGTCATCCTCGCCGACGGATACACCCCGTCGGAAGCGCTGGTGAAGGAGCTGCAGGAGCACGTGAAGCGGGTCACCGCCCCGTACAAGTACCCGCGGGCGATCGAGTTCGTGGATGAGCTTCCCAAGACGACGAGCGGGAAGATCAAGCGGGCCGAACTGAAGCGGCGCGAGTGGGAGGGTTGGGACCGCGGATGAGCCGGACGATCGGGATCGCCGTCGCGTTGCTCCTTGGGTTCAGCCTTGCCGCGTTTCCGTTCGGGATAGATGCGGGGATCGGAGGGTACACGCTCGACCTCTCCGCAAGCTTCGGCAAGCTGGAAGGGGCAATCGACGCGGCGGGAACCGCGCTCGGGCTGTCGCAGTCCGACATCGATGACCTGATCTCAGAGGTGGAAGGGGGACTGCCCGATATCACGGTCGTCCCCCTTCCGTTCCTCCACGGGACGGTCGAAATTGGGGTTCCCCTTGCGGTGATCGATTCGGTCAGGATCACCGGCGGAATCCTGACCGACGGGATCATCCGCGGGATCGCCTCCTCGGTGGGAGAGCCGATCCCCCAGCCGCTGATCGACGAGACGTTCGATACCAGCGCCGGGCAGGGGAGCGTCAGCGTCGACGTTTCTTTCGCTTCCTACCTGCTCAAGGTCGAGGTTGCAAAGCGGTTTGACATCTTCCTCACCGCGGTCGACATCGGGCTCGGGGCAAGCTGGATCTCTGGAGAGATCAGCCCGCAGCTCGACGTTCAGGTCCCGGCCCAGTACGAAAGCGGCGTGGCAGATGCGGTCTCCGCCTTGCACCTGGACGGGCTTTCCTGGTCGGCGATCGGGCTGAACGCCGGGCTCGGGATCGAGCTCGGTCCCCCGTTCCTCCGGCTGCGGGCGGAAGGGGATCTGCTCCTCATCCTGTCCGCGGGGTCCGGCTGGTGGGGAATAAAAGTCGGTGAAATCACCGCCGGGGTAGGGATTGCGGTGAAGTTCTGACATGGACGACAAGCAGTTGGTGCAGCTGGCGATCGAAGCGCGCAAGAACGCGTACTGCCCGTACTCGAACTTCCCGGTCGGGGCGGCCCTCCTGTGCGCCGATGGGACGGTGTACACCGGCGTTAACGTGGAGAACGCCTCCTACGGGCTGACGGTCTGCGCAGAGAGGGTAGCGATCTTCAAGGCGGTCTCGGAGGGGAAACACGATTTCGTGAAGCTCGCTGTGGTCTGCAATGCAAAGCGCTGCTCCCCATGCGGGGCGTGCCGCCAGGTGATCTACGAGCACGCACCTGACATCGAGATCCTGATGGGAAACCCGAACGGGGAGTTTACCCGGACCACGATCCAGGCGCTCCTCCCTCAGGCGTTCGAATCGGGCGATTTAGTGCCCGAGTGATTCTCCCCCGATCCGTTCGTGGATGAGCGGGGGCGGTTCCACCGGACCATCTACGATCCGGTAGGCATCCGTCACCATCTCCCGCACGCGGGTGAGGTTGGCGGCATCGTTCACGTGGAGGACCGCGAGGACATCCCCTGCGTTCACTCCGTCTCCGATCTTGCGCACGACCTCGATCCCGACTGCGGGATCGATCACGTCGTCCACGGTAGTCCGGCCCGCTCCGAGGAGTCCGGCCGCCATTCCGATCGCAAGGGCGTTCAGTTCTCCCACGACGCCCGCGCGCGGTGCGGTGATCTGCACCAGCTTCCGCGCTTTGGGGAGGACGTCCGGATCGTCGATCACCCGCACGTCACCACCCTGGGCCTCGACCAGGGTGCGGAACTTGGCAAGCGCGCTTCCGTCGTGCAGAAGCCCGCGTAGGTACTCCCTAGCCCGTCCCCGATCCTTTTCTTGCCCAGAGAACACGAGCAACTCCGCCCCAAGGGCACAGCACAGCTCCTCCAGATCGCGGGGGCCGTGTCCTTTGAGGGTGTCGATCGCCTCTTTCACCTCGAGGGAGTTGCCGACCATGTGCCCGAGCGGCTGCGACATGTCGGTGATCAGGGCAGAGATCCTCCGCCCGAGCTTTGCTCCGATCGCTACCAGCGCCCGCGCCAGCTTGCGCGATTCGTCGATCTCAGGGATGAACGCACCGGCCCCGGTCTTCACGTCGAGGACGATCCCCTTTGCTCCGCCCGCGATCTTCTTCGACATGATCGAGGAGACGATGAGGGGGAGGGATTCCACCGTGGCAGTGACATCGCGCAGCTCGTACAGGATCCGATCGGCCGGAACCATGTCCGCGGTGTGGTCGGCGAGGGCGAGGCCATTTTCGCGCACCAATCTGAGGAACTCCTCCCGCGACAGATCAGTGCGGAACCCGGGGATCGACTCGAGCTTGTCGATCGTTCCCCCGGTGTGGCCGAGGGCGCGGCCGGAGAGCTTGGCCACGACCAGCCCAGCGGCGGCGAGGAGCGGAATCAGGACGAGTGAAGTCGTGTCTCCCACCCCACCGGTCGAGTGCTTGTCCACCGGGTAGCCAGGCATGTCGGATAGGTCGTTCATCGCCCCGGAACGGGCCATGACGTCGGTGAGATCAGCCGTCTCGCGGTCGTCCATCCCTTGAAAATAGACCGCCATTAGAAACGCGGTGATCTGGTAGTCGGGGATCGATCCGTCCACCGCCCCGGAGATCAGGTATTCGAGCTCCTCCCGCGTGAGGGCCTCTCCGTCCCGCTTCTTCCGTATCAGCTCAACTGTATTCATGTTGCTCATTCTACAGTCTCGATGAAAGACCGCAACCGAGCCGGTATACTTCCTGTCGGAGGTGGTAGGATGCCTAGTTTCCCGAGGTTTTTGTTCCGGGTGAAGGATCGGTATATCGAGGAAGAGGCGAAGAAGATGGTGGAGGCGTTCGGGATCAAGGACATCGAGATCCGGCGTGACGACACGATCAAGGACGCGTGGCTCGAGGACAACGTCGCACTGAAAACGACCTACGGGTTGGACGACATCCGTGAGTACCTGGAGGAGCTGACCGGCAAGAAATAGGGCTAGCTCAATCGGGCACGAAGCCGGGACGACGTGTAGTCGATTATCCACACGGTGATCATGATGAGGAGCATGAGCGTTCCGGCGCTGCGGTAGTCCCATACCTTCATGTATTGGATCAAACGCTGCCCGATCCCGCCTCCGCCGACGATCCCGATGATCGTCGCCATACGCACGTTGATGTCCCACCGATATAGGGTGAACGATAGGTAAGGGTTGACGATCTGCGGAATAATCCCATACAGGATGACCTGAAGGCGGTTCGCTCCGGTGGCGCGGATCGCCTCCACCGGTCCGGGATCGATTGATTCCAACCTCTCGGAATAGAGCTTGGTCAGGTCAGCGATCGAATGAACGAACAGGGCCAACACCCCGGGGAACGCCCCCACCCGCACCCACACAAGGAAGATGATCGCCCATATGATCGCGTCGATCGAGCGGGTGATGCTGATGCTTATCCGCACGATCATGTAGATCGTGCGACCGATAATCCCGTGAGTGAGGTTACGCGCAGCGAAGAAGCTGAGCGGGATGGCTACTATGACCGCAAACAGGGTGGCCATGAACGCCATATAGATGGTGACGATCAAGAGGCTGACTCCGTCGCCGACGATTGAAAGATCGGGATGTAAGAACTTATTCCACACCGGCGCGGTCTTCGACGCACCGGTGAACAGGGCACGAAGGTCAACCTTTGTGATCAACGATGCCGTAACCAAGGTGACTACCAAGATCACCACCATTCCGACCGACCAGCTGCGCGTGTACCACGGACGCGGTGTTTCTTCGACCTCGCTTACCCGTACCGTCTTGAGCCCGCTTACCCGCTCGTGTAGGGGGATGTAGTCACTTCTCCATAAAAGTGGTAACAAGAAGAAGGGAGAAAAATGCCAGAGGAGGTAACGCACAAAGTGTCGGGCCAAATTATCATCTGCGGCAGGGGAAAGACGTAGCCCGAGAAGGCGCATCCCGATCGAGACCCCGAAGTTTTCCCACAGGGCAGTTGCCTCGACCACCACGATGAGCATCACCCACCAGGGAAGGCTCGAATAACTTTTCACGTGGTAAAATAGGGCATTTACGGCGTATGAAGTCATCGTCCACAGATAGAGGAGGGCGATAAGGTCGGTGAGGGAGACGAAGAGTCGGCGGCGGATGAGGGAGAATCCCCGGGCAAATTTCTTGAGGAACTGAGGCTTGTCGGTCATGAAACCGGCATAGTATCGATCCTTCATCAGACGATCTTCTCCCTGACCCGGCCACTGATGTAATCAAGGGCCCACACCACTACGGCGATGGTGAATACCACCGCGCCCACTTGGTTCCACGCGTTAGGAAGCCTCCCCACCTGTCCCTTGTAGTAGAAGAGGATCCTTCCGATCCCGCCCCCGCCGACAAGTGCTATCACTGTCGCCATGCGGACGTTGATGTCCCACCGATAGAGGGTGAACGCAAGATAGGACGGGATAATCTGTGGGACAACCCCGTACAGGATCACCTGCCAGCGCCGCGCGCCAGTGGCGGCGATCGCCTCGAGCGGCCCAGGATCGACGCCTTCCACCTGCTCGGAATAGAGCTTTCCTAAAGCCGCGATCGTGTGAATCGTGAGGGCGAGAACCCCGGCAAACGGGCCGAACCTGACCCAAATGGCGAATATAATCCCCCACAGGAGCGACTCGATCGAGCGGATTACGTTGAACACCCCGCGCATGAAGCCGTAGACGAGCCAGCCAAGCGGGCTGAACCCCATGATGTTGCGCGCCCCCAAAAAACTCAACGGGAACGCAATTATCCCACCGAGCAAGGTGGCGAGGAAAGCCATGAAGATCGATTCGATGATCCCACTCAGGATCGAGGTGTGAAGCTCTGGATCCGGCACAATGAAGTGAGTGAAATCCGGTGTAAGTAGGGCCTTCCACAGGTACCCGGACTCCTCCGCCCGGTCGATCAGGATCCCAAGGTTGATCTTTGTGGTGAGCCACCCCACCCAGACGGTTACCCCGATGAGGATGACGGTCATCACGCCGCGGTTCGTCTTGTACCACGCCCGCGGTGGGATGAGCGGCATCACGTCCTTGATCTCCTTGACGACGAACATCTGTGTCCCGG
>JAGGSO010000137.1 GCA_021159055.1 Candidatus Bipolaricaulota bacterium
TCTCGCAAGCCAGCCGCTGTCTCCGGAGTGAGCGGATAGCGATATCCCCGTCCGAGCGGAGCGCCACCGGTGAACGAGGATCGGCCTTCGACGTAGAGGAATTTCCCGTCCGGTCCCCGCACCAGTGCGTAGGTAGCGGTGTCCGTCTGTCTGATCGAAGCGGCGTATGCCTGCCAGCCGGTCGGAAGTTCGATGCTTTTCATTCGGTTTCTCCTTTGAGCCTTGCCGCCGCGGCGAGGAGCGCCTCCGGATTCGGCTTGGGAAGCGGCTCGAGCACGAGGGCACCGCGATAACCTATCTCAGCGAGAGCCCTCCACACCTCCCCGAAATCCAGGTGCCCGTAACCGGGGACGAATCGGTTGGAATCGGCAAGGTGGACGTGAAACAGCCTGTCTCCTGCTGTCCTGATCGCTTTGCTGATTGAAGTCTCTTCGATATTGGCATGGAACGTGTCGAACAGGATCCCCAGGTTGTCCGCCCCCACCTTCTCGATCACCGCGCGCGCCTGTTCCACCGTATTTATCAGCCGCGATTCGTAGCGGTTGAGCGGCTCGAGGGCGAGCTTGACCTCCGGCTGATATCCGGCGCAGTCACGCAGGGATTCAACGAGGAGGTCGATCGATCCACCGGCTCCGCGCAGGGAACCGATGATCACCACCGCATCGAACTCCCGCGCCAGGCGCATGTGCGCCTGGATGCGCGCGATCGCCCGACGCCGCACTCCGTCATCGGGCGATGACAGGGAGAGCCCTTCCTTGGCCGCGGCCTGCCCGGTGGTGATGGAGAAGAAGTGGAGGCCCTCCTGTGCGAGGGCCTCCTTGATCTCAGTCGGCGATAGTTTCGTCGGGTCGGTGATTGCGAGTTCAACCCCGTCGTACCCGGCCGCCTTGACTTCTCCCAACGCTGTGCGCCAATCCGCCGGTGCGAACGGCGAAAACGGCGTTTCGTCCTGTATCGGGACGATCATCCCGAGCGGCCAGTTGTTCCCTGGCATCGGTCTTAAGAGTAGCTGGAAAATCCCCGCCGCGGAAGGGCATACACCGGCTTCCATCCCGGTGAACCCGGCTCCTTTAGGTAGGGCTCCATCTCCTCTTTGGTGCGCAGGGTGACCTCCTCCACCGGCGGGACGGTCCCCGGCGGGAACCGCTCCAGGATCTCGTCGTGGACAAGGGTCAGGTAGCGCAGGATCGCTGCCACTGGGCGCTTCGCCTTCTTCGGGTCGGCCAAAGATGGCTTCCCTACCGCTCCGTGCGGCGTCGCCGCGATCTCGATCGCGATGTGTCCCTCGCCCTCCGACCAGCGGTGCGGCCGGTTGTACGGATCGACCGAGGTGTCGAAGTGCCCACCGGGCAAGAAGCTCTTCCCCTCGCCGTCGACGGCGTGCTCCATGTCGATCATCCCTTCGGGGAACAGGAGCAGGCCGAGCGAGGTCTCCGCCTCGGCGGAGTGGATGAAGTCGGTCTCCCAGCCGGTCCTCTCGCACGGGACGAAGAACTCGCGCACGCAGCGGTGCCAATCGAAGATCTGATAGATCCCGGGAAGCTGATACCGGTACATGAACTCGTGCAGCGCTGACTCCAGCATCCATAATTGCCCGTGGTTGTTGATGATGAGCTGCTTGCGGAACCCGTCGTTCCACAGCCCGAGCATCACGTTGATCAACGTCTCACGCACCACCTCTTCGGGCAAGATCACCGTCCCCGGCATCCCGATGTGGTGATAGGGGTGTCCGCCGTAGGGAAGCGGGGGAAAGACGAGGTTCACCGGATGCCCCTGCTTCTCGGTGTACCGACGTAGTCCTTCGATCAGCTGGGTCACCTGGAACAGGTCATGCCCGGAGCAGGAGTGGTCCCCGTGCCGTTCGGTGGAGGCGACAGGGATGATCACGATGTCGTTCTTGCGCCGGTTCTCCACCACCTTGCTCCGCGGAGTCGTCTGGATGTACGAACCCGGCTTGCCAAGCTCCGGCGGAGAGGGGATCCCGTATTCAGCGAGGATCCGGTCGATCTCCTCCTCGGAGGCGTCCCAGATCTCCTTCTTCAGCCGCCCGACCTGTGAGTCCTCGAATACCACTTGTGGGAGTTCGGTCTTGAGCCATTCTGCCATTTCTCCTCCTTAAGGCTTGATGATGATCTTCCCGTCCTCGCGCTTGGTCGCCTTCTCCAGCGCGTCGAGCGCCTGGTCGAGCGGGAAGCGGGAGGTGATGATCTTGGAGTTGTCGATCAGCCCGGATCCCATCAGGCGGATCACCGACGGGAAAATTCCGTGCCCGGAGTGCCCCTGGGCGCCGAACAGCTGGCTGCGGCGGATCTGGAACCGCTCGAGGAACATCGGGACCTTCTGCGCCGCCCGGCCGATCACCGCGATCTTGCCGTTGATCGCCAGCGTCTTTTCCATCTCCGGAATCGTCTTGTCCGGTGCTCCGGCCGCCTCGACCGACAGGTCCGCACCCTCGCCGTGGGTGATGTCCATCACCACCTCGCTCGGGGTCACCTCACGCGGATCGTAGACATAGTCCGCCCCGACTTCCTTGGCGAGCTCACGCCGCGGCGCGGAGACCTCAAACGCGATCACCTTCGCCGCACCGGACGCCTTGGAGAGTTGAATCGCCCCCAGTCCGATCGGGCCGGCGCCGTAGACCACGACGTACGCCCCGGGCCGGAACCCGCCGGCACGCTCGAACACTCCGTTGTAGGCGACGCAGGTCGGCTCTGTTGTCGCTGCCACTTCCCAAGCCAGTTCTTCATCGGCGTAGCGCTCGAACACCGCGTCCACGCTCCAGCAGAGCTTGGCCGGGACAACGATGTACTCGGCCATCGCGCCGTCGATCGTGAATCCGATCTCCTCGAGATTCTCGCAGTGGTTGGGGAACCCGTCGCGGCAGGCGCGGCAGTGCCCGCACCACACCATCTCCTCGACCGTCACCCGATCCCCGACCTTGAACTTCGCTCCCTCCGGTCCGGGTCCGATCTCCACGATCTCACCGGCGAACTCGTGCCCGATGATCGCCGGGAACTTGGTCAGCCCGGGATAGAGGATGTAGTCATCCTGGTCGTGCTCGTAGAAGTGAATGTCCGAACCGCACACCCCGCAGGCATGAATCTTGAGGAGCACTTCGCCCGGCCCGGGTTTCGGCTGTGGCACTTCCTTGAGCTCGAGCTTGGGATGCCGCCATACGTTGAACCCCTCGATCGCTTTGCCGGTCCTCTTCTCAAATTCCGAGACCTGATAACCCGGCCTCGGCTCCCACTCCGCTGAAAGGACTAACCCCTTCATCTGACCTCCTTCGCAAACGTTTGTATTAAGATTATACTGTATCATATCGCTAGAGCAACCAGCGACATGACTACTTTATTCACAGCGTGCTAAAACGCAGGGTCGATCTCGCTCAGCTTGACCGGCCGACCTTCCGC
>JAGGSO010000138.1 GCA_021159055.1 Candidatus Bipolaricaulota bacterium
GGGTGCTCGTCGGCCTGGGGATCGGAGGGGCCGACCCGTTCCTCCTTGGCGGGATGGGAGGAATCATCATCCTCGGGGCGCTCGATGACCGCCTCGACCTCTCACCTACGATCAAGCTCATCGGCCAGGGGATCGCTGCCGCGGTCGCGCTGTTCGGGCTCAATGGGATCGGTACTCTCTCGCTCGCCGGTGGGGCGATCCCCCTCGGACCGGCCGGCCCGGTTCTCACCCTTCTGTGGGTGGTCGGCCTGACGAACGCGGTCAACCTGATCGACGGGCTGGACGGCCTGGCGGTCGGGGTGAGTATCCCTCCAACGCTTGCGCTGTTGATCATCGGGGCGAGTACCGGGAACGCGGGTGGGATTGCACTCGGGGCCGTCCTCCTCGGCGGCCTCCTTGGGTTCTATCCCTGGAATCGGTTCCGGGCGCGGCTCCTCCTCGGAGACACCGGAGCTGAGCTGATCGGGTACCTCCTCGCCGTGACGAGCATCCGTGTATTGCCCGCGGACGCATTCCCGCTCATCTCCGCTGCGTTCCTCTTCTCCTTTCCCCTCGCCGACACCGCGTTTGCGATCGTGCGGCGCGCGTATCACCACCGCGCCCTGTTCCACGGGGATCGGGATCACATTCACCATCGGCTGAAACGGACGATCGGGGAGGGAAAGGCGGTACTCGCCTTGAGCTTGTTCAGTCTGGTCTCGGCTGGAATCGGGCTTCTCCTCTGGTCGATCGGTATGTAAGAGGAGACAAATGGAGGCGAGCGGATTCGAACCGCCAACCTCTGCGATGCGAACGCAGCGCTCTCCCGATTAGAGCTACGCCCCCATTTAAAACCCAATAGCGGCGCAGGGACTCGAACCCCGAACCTCTCGGATATGAGCCGAGCGCTCTAGACCGGTTGAGCTACGCCGCCCTATCTGGTTGCGGGGGCCGGATTCGAACCGGCAACCTCCGGGTTATGAGCCCGACGAGCTTCCAGATTGCTCCACCCCGCGATCTCTTATGCCGGGAGCGGGACTCGAACCCGCACGAGGATACCCTCAAAGGATTTTAAGTCCCTTGCGTCTGCCAATTCCGCCACCCCGGCTATCGGCATTCCCCGGCTGATGCTTGGAGCGGGAAACGGGATTTGAACCCGCGACCCCCACCTTGGCAAGGTGGTGCTCTACCCCTGAGCTATTCCCGCGAAAGCAAGGTTATTATACAGTGGAGGCCCCAATGGTTCAACTGCGAAGGGCGGGATTCGAACCCGCACGCCCGAAGGCACTAGCTCCTAAGGCTAGCGCGTCTGCCAATTCCGCCACCCTCGCAATTATCGTTTTAAAGATTAGCGCGAACAGCCGGCGCCGTCAATAGAGCCAGGAAATATGGTTGCGCCGCGCGGGAGGATATCGTACCGGCACCGTCCCGAAAGCGAAAAACAATAGCCGACTTCCACTGGCTTCCCGAAGCGGGTAGAATCCCACCGGAGGTATATCGCGTGAACGATGAGCCGTCTTCCAGAGGTTCGCCCACCGTCAAGATCCTAGTGGTGAGCGATGTGATCAGTCGGGTGGTGTACAGCGAAGGGATACGCGATCGGTTCGGGGACGTGGATCTCGCTCTATCGTGCGGCGACCTCCCCTACTACTATCTGGAGTACATCGTAAGTATGCTCGACGTACCGCTCCTCTACGTGCATGGGAATCACGACCGTCCCCTCCAGACCGAGCGCGGGGAGATCCCCGAACCCCGGGGGTGCATCTCGGTGGAGGAGAGGGTGGTGAAGATGAAAGGACTGCTGATCGCGGGGTTGGGCGGGAGCATCCGTTATAACGCCTCCGGTATCTACCAGTACACCGAGCGCGAGATGCGGTGGCGGCTCGTCAAGCTGTCTCCCCGATTGTGGCGCAACAGGTTGCTCTATGGGCGTGCTCTCGATGTCTTCATCGCCCATTCTCCCCCTCGCGGGATCCACGATCAAAAGGATCGTCCGCATCACGGGTTCGACACCTTCCGCTACTTGATTCATCGGTATCAGCCGCGTTACTTCATCCACGGTCACAGCTACCCCCGCATGGGGGTGCCGGAGCGATCACGGGTCGAGGAGACGGAAGTGATCCATGTGTACGGGTATAAGGTGTTGGAGGTGTCGATTGGAACAGCCTAAAGTCGGTTGGAAGAAGCTGGGGCGGGACCTTCTCACCGCCGTAATCCCGCTTGCGCGCAGGCGGCCTACCCTCCTCATCCCGTTCGACTGGGTGAAGGATCAGTTGAAGCTCAAGGGGAGTCGCTACCGCGGCCTGCAGACGGTGGAGATCGACAGGATCGTGGGGAGCCTGAACCGCTACCACGACTTCGACCGCGCGTTCCTCCCCCTCCGCGCCACCGCCGAGCGCACCGAACGGCTGCAGCGTCTCCAGCGAGCCCTGGAGAAGGGGGAGATACTCCCGCCGGTGCGTCTGTACCAGGTGGGGAACGTGTACTTTGTGGAGGACGGCCATCATCGCGTGGCCGCCGCCCGCCGGCAAGGGGCCAAGGAGATCGACGCCGAGGTGATCGAGTTCGATTCCAAGGTTACGCTCGAGCCCGGGGTCACGCCGAAGGATATCATCATCAAGGCGGAGTATGCCGACTTCCTCGAGCGCACCCACCTGGACAAGCTGCGGCCGGAACAGAAGATCGAGTTCACCGAGCCGGGGCGCTACCGGGTGCTCCTCGAGCACATCGACGTGCACCGCTACTTCCTCGGGCTGGAGAAGAAGCGGGAGATTCCGTACGAGGAGGCGGTGGTCTCGTGGTACGACAACGTGTACAAGCCGCTGGTGGAGACGTTCCGCCGCTTGGGAATCCTCAAACGGTTCCCCGGCCGCACCGAGGCCGACCTGTACGTGTGGGTCTCCCGACACCTTTACTATCTCCGGGAACGATACGGACCGGATGTCGATCTGGACAAGGCGGTGCTTGACTACGCGAAACGCTACCGCCTCCCCTGGCTCGCCCGCGTGCTCAACCCCGATCAGCCACAATAATGCAATAATGATCGGTTGTTATCCGGTTTCGACCGCAATACGAATGTGATGCATGGAGGAGCCGGGGCCAGATACTGTATCGAAAGTCAAGCCTCCTGGTTGATTGGTGAACGGT
>JAGGSO010000139.1 GCA_021159055.1 Candidatus Bipolaricaulota bacterium
GTTCCAGGAGGCGATCGAGAAGATCGCAGAGATCCTAGCACACGGCGAGAAGGCGGGGGATGCCCTGTTCGATCACATCCTAGCGGAACTCGCGTGCGCAGCGGCGATCAAGGCCGGGGACAGGCTTCCGCTCCCCGAGCAGCAGGCCCTCGTCGATCGATTGTCGAGTATGAAGAACCCATACTTCTGCCCGCACGGCCGCCCGATCATCTTCACCCTGTCACGGGACGAGCTCGACCGGAGGTTCAAGCGCGCCTAGACGCGGGCGATGACGCGCAGGGCGTTGGGGACGGCTCTCACCGTAAATTCTTTGCCCGGGATCTTGTACGGCTCCCCGTCGATATGGGCGACGAGCCGCGCCGGGGAGGATACGGTGACGGCTTTCTCCTGCCGATAATGGACCTTGGCGAGCTTCAGGTGGTTACCCTTGCGGGCCTGCGGGAGACGGATCAACCGCTCCAGTTTAGGGAAGTCCTCGATAGCGGAGATATCGACGAGACCGTCGGTGATATCGGCGCGCGGCGCCAGCTTGAACCCGCCGCCGCAGTACCTCCCGTTCGCCAGGCCAAGGGAGATCAGCTCGTACTCCTCCTTCCATCCGTCCCCGGCCAGTTCCACCGGGAACGCCTTGAATCGGAAGATCTCCTTCACTGCGGCGTAAAGGTAGGCAGCGGCACCGCGGGACCGCTCCATCCCCAGCACGTCGCGGGCGACCTGGGCGTCGATCCCGATCCCGAGGCCGTTCACGAAGTAGCGGTCTTCCCCCACCCGCCCGAGGTCGATCGTGCGCTCGTGGTCGCTCAACAAAAGGTCGATCGCGGCGAACGGGTCGGGCGGGATCCCGAGCATGCGGATGAAGTCGTTCCCGGTGCCGGCCGGGATCACTCCGAGAACGGCGTCCGTGGCGGAGGTGACGATCCCGTTCGTCACTTCGTTCACCGTCCCGTCCCCGCCCATGGCGACGATGTGGGTGAATCCGGCCTCGATCCCCATCTGGGCGACATCGACCGCCTCCATCGGCTCATTCGTGTAGTGGAGGTCGTAGTCCACCTTGCGGCGGTCGAGCACCCGTTTTACTTTGGGAAACAGCGCCTTACACCGCCCCTGCCCCGCGATCAGATTGACGATGAGAAAGTACTTTCGCGTATTCATGCAGTAATCCTAGACAGAAACCAGGTGGCGGTCAAGCACGTTCACCCAAGCCGCACCGCGGTCCCGTAGGCAAGGATCTCGGCTGCTCCGGCCATTGTCTGCGAGGTGGTGAACCTAACCCCGACGACGGCGTTCGCCCCCAGCTTCTCCG
>JAGGSO010000140.1 GCA_021159055.1 Candidatus Bipolaricaulota bacterium
CCGAGAACCCCCCCCCCGAGCCCCCTCCCCCCCCCCCGGCGGACTTCCCTCCCCCGCTCGTGCGGGGAGCGGAGACGAACGTGCGCTCCATCCCGTTCGACAGGTTCATCATCGAGAGATAGAACAGGTGGCCGTGGAAGACCGGGCTCGCCCCCACGTACCAGTCGGGAGGCTCCTGCAGCAGCCCTTCGAATTGCTTTGTCCAGATCCGGGTCAGGTTGAACGCCATCGCATAGGGAAGCAGCTTGGAGAACAGCTTTGGGTTCTTCTCCGGCGCATCGTGGAACTCCATCTGCTTGACTTCGGCACGGCGGATGTACTCGGACAGCCCGAGGAGGTCACGGTACACCTCGACGCCCTTCTTCGTCTTGCGCGGCATGATCGGGGAGAACGCGAGGACGATCAATCCGCACAGCCCGACGGCGATCCCGAGGTAGAAGGAAGCGGCGAATATCCCGAGGAATATCCCGAACCCGATGATCATCATCCCGAGTACGGCGTAGAACCCCCGCACCCGCTCTGGGTTGTGCGGGTAATAGCCCTTCTTGATCAGCTCGGAGTAGAGATCGGCCTTGATCTGCGGCAGGTGCTGGTAGAACTCATTCTCCAGCGACGACAGGGTCCGGGACTCCGGATGGGTGGAGTCGAAGATCGCGTTCATCAGCCGCTTCTCGGCTCGGGTCAGTTTGTCGTCGGGCTCCCGCAGCTTGACGAACTCGTAGTCCACCGGACCGGACCGGCCGAACAGCTTTTTGACCTGTTCGAGCATCCCTGCCTCTTCCGCCTGGATCTCCTTTATCTTGATGTAGCCTGCGACCGCCAGGCCGATCACCATCGCCGTGATGTCGCGCAGGTCGGCGCGGTCGTCGATCAGGATCCCGGCCTCGCCGGGATGGACATCCTTCGGGGGAGAGAACCGCGGCGCGATCGTCCCCTTGGCCGGATCCTTCCCCACCTTGAACCACAGAAGGAACATCCCGATCAGGGTGAGCGGCGGGAGGAATGCATACTTGTTTGCGGAGAGGAACCACATCATCCGCTCCCCCGCGGTCGGGGCGGCGATCCCGGCCTCATCCCGGGGGATGGAAACGTCGATCGTCAGTCCCTCTCCCGGGGATAGGGCATCGGCGGTGAACACGAGCCGCCCCTGAGGATCGAGTTGGGCCGGAGCGCCGCGCGTCGTGCTCCCTTGGTATCCGACGTACGAGGTCGTGGAGACATGGGCGGGATCGATCCCGGACGGCAGGGTGAGGACAGCGGTTGCGTGATCGATCGGGATCGACCACTCATTCCCGGTGACGTTCCAGTAGAGCTGGATGTAGTCCGCGTGGAACAGCAGGGCGCGGGAGACGGTGTAGGATATGGTGTAGGTGTGATCGCCGGTGATCGTCAGGTCGGGGTCGCCGATTCGGATGTAGACCGAACCCCCGCGCGACCGGACGGTGTACGGGACCGAGCGTTCGTCGAGCGTCACTCCGGTCACCTTGAGCCCGATCGTGATCCGCTCCCCGGTCGGGCGGCGGTAGGAGACCGGGATCCAGCGCTCGATTCCATGATGGGGCGAGAAGAAGGTCACCCCGATCGTCTCTGTGACCGTCAGTTCTCCTGATTGCTCGAGGACGATCGCCGACTGGAAGTCGGTTATTCGCAGGCTCGCCTGGGCGATGACCCCGAACCCGATCAGAATGATGAGTAAAACGAACGCCCTTTTCATCAGAACCGTACCCGCGGTGCCTTCCTCTCTTCCTCCCCGGTCAGGGTGTAGAACTCCCGCGGCTGAAAATGGAACATGTTCGCGATCAGGCTCTGGGGGAAGATCCCGATGTTCGTGTTCAGATCACGCACCACCGCGTTGTAGTACATCCGCGCCCGCTGAATCTGGTCCTCGACCTCCTCCAGCGTCTGCTGCAGCTGCTGGAAGTTCTCGTTCGCCTTGAGCTGGGGGTAGTTCTCCACCACTGCGAACAGTGATTTGAGCGCCCCTTTCAGCCCTGCCTCGGCTTGGGCGATCTCCTTGGGGGAACTCGCCCCCATCGCCGCGGCGCGCGCCTTCGTGACCTCCTCGAACACGCCCTTTTCATGGGCAGCATACCCCTTCACCGTCTCCACCAGGTTGGGGATCAGGTCGTAGCGGCGCTTCAGTTGGGTATCGACGTCGCGCCACGCCTCCTCAGCCCGGATCCGCAGCCGGACGAGTCGGTTGTAGATCATGATTCCCCAACCGATGAGGACGACTACGACGACTATCGCGATCGTGCCTGCACTCATTCTTCCTCCTTCCTTGAACTTTTCCGATTCTACCGCACTGGCTCCCCCAAGCCAATCTTTCAATACCGGTCTAATGACGTAAGTCGCTATCCTTTCCCGCTCTTAAATAGGATTCACTTCGTTCCACAAGAGTGATAGAATGGAAATTGGCGGACCGTGATCAAGTCTGCACGGAGATCGGAGGGGTGCTATGATGGAATGGCATGAGGACAAGAGGTTTTGGGAAGAGACGGCCCCGATTCAATTCTCCCACCGAGCCTGGATAGCAGCTGGGGAACAGGTGGAGTCCATTGTCTCATTACTTGGGCTTACCTCGGGAATGCGAATTCTGGACATGCCTTGTGGGCCCGGCCGGCATTCGTTGGAGCTCGCCCGCAGGGGATTTTCCGTCACCGGGGTCGACCGTACCGCCGCATTCATCGGAGAAGCGCAGCACCGGGCCAAAGAGGGGAATCTAGCGCTGGAATTGATCCAGATGGATATGCGCGAGTTCCGGCGTCCGGAGGCTTTCGATGCGGCACTTAACCTATTCACTTCGTTCGGCTACTTCTCCAATCCAGCCGAGGATAAAAAGGTATTGGAGAACTTCTTCGTCTCCCTCAGACCGGGCGGGCAGTTGCTCATCGAAATGCAGGGTAAGGAGATCCTAGCCCGGGACTTCCGCGTCCGGGATTGGGTGGAGCGGGAAGGGGTGATCCTTTTAGAAGAACGGGAGATCATCGAAGGCTGGTCCCGGATCAGGACACGGTGGATCGTCA
>JAGGSO010000141.1 GCA_021159055.1 Candidatus Bipolaricaulota bacterium
GGGAGCGGAGAGATCGAAGGTCCCGCTCACCCCTTGGTAGCTCACGGTGAACGGCCTCTCTGGATCGATCCGGTCCCCGAGAACGAGGATCCCCTCGCTCCCCGAGCCGTAGGAGGGCCCGGCCGGGTTCACCACGAACCTCCCGTCGAGGAACCCCGGAGTTATCTCCACCCAATCCTCCCGTGCCGGGGTGAACGACGTTTCGCCTTGGGTGATCGTAAACCGGTCCAAAGAGAAGTCGAACGAATCGACAACGCGCTTTACCGACGGGTTCACGTAGAGGGCGTTGCGCCCTACGTAAGGGGAAAGCTCGTTCCGCAGAGTCGGGGAGATGCGGGAATTGAAGGTGCGGTCGGTGATGTACACGATGAAGATCCCGAGCTCCTCTCCCCCCACAGGCACAGTGAGCTGGAGGAAGAGATCCGGACTCAATCCGGTCTTCTCCGCGATCTGCGCGTCGGTGGCAGCGAATCCCGTCACGCTCAACAACAAAACAAGGAGGAAGGCGAGTAGACCCCGCCCTCCCGACTGAATCAGCACCATCGGATGTTCTGCTTTACCGAGAGTAACGGCCTAGTGGCACGGCCCGCCGCACCACCATCCGGTAAATGCGAACACCCAGAACGTGAAGAAGAACGAGAGCAGCACCCAAGCCTCTATGGTCATCGGCCACCTCCTTAGATTGTGATTTCACTATAGCACAAAACCGGTCCGGAGACAAGTGTTATACATAACAGAACTGCAAAACACCGAATTTGCTTGACACGGCGCTTCTTTCCTGGTTTAATCGTCGGGAACTAACGTGTTGTGTAGCAATTTTGTCTGCACCGCGAAGGGGGTTCCATTGGCGGAAGAAAGTCAGAGGGAAAGCGGTGTTCTTGATCGAAAGATGCTCTCTCTTCTCCTCGATGCTTTAGGAGCATTGGTCATCATCTTCGACTCGGAGGGACGAGTTATACATCTTAACAACGCCTGCCAAGAGGTAACCGGCTATTCGGTAGAAGAGTTAAAGGGGAAGCCGATCTGGGATCTTCTGATCCTCCCCGAGGAGCGGGAGAATGTGAAGCGCGTGTTCGACGAGCTCGTGCGGACCGCTGCTTCCAACCGGTACGAGAACTACTGGCGGAGCAAGGACGGGAGTCTGCACCTGATCTCCTGGTCGAACACCGTCTACCGCGACCCCGTGGAAGGGGTGAAGTACGTGATCGGCACCGGAATCGAGGTGACGGACTACCGGCGTACCCAGGAGGCCCTTGAGGACTTAAACCAGAAGATAATCCTCCTTCACGAGACCGCGCATCGACTGGGAGAGATGACGAAGGAGGAGGACGTATACCAGCTTACCGTGCACGCGGCTGAGGAGATCCTCGGGTTTCCGTTATGCACCCTTGACATCTGTGAGGATGATAAGCTTGTCCCCAAGGCGATGGCAAACGGTCTCCCTCCCGGAGCGAGTCAGCCGGTTCCCCTTTCCGAGGAGACACTGGCGACGAAGACCTACCTCACCGGGAAGACGTACGTGCTCGGGCGCCCGGATGACGATCCCTCCGCCCGACCTACTTACTCCGAGTTCCGCTCGGTGATCAGCGCCCCGATCGGCAAGTTCGGGGTGTTCCAGGTGGCGTCGGAGAAGGAGAACGCGTTCTCCGAGCAGGACGTGCGCCTCATCGAACTCCTCCTCGGGCACACCACGCAGGCGATCGCCCGCATCCGCCTGCAGAACGAGCTGCGGGAGCAGGCGAGGAGGGATCCGCTCACCGGTGTCTACAACCGCCGCTACTTCAACGAAGTGGTCGAACAGGAGCTCATCCGCTCCAGGCGATACGAGCATCCGATCGGATTCCTGATGATCGACGTTGACAACTTCAAGCAGATAAACGACCGCTTCGGCCATCAGATGGGAGACCGGGTCCTGCAGGAAGTGGCGAACCTCCTCGTCGCCCAAGTGCGGGAGAGCGATATCGTCGTCCGCTACGGAGGGGACGAGTTCCTCGTCATGCTGATCGAGACGGACGGACAGGCGGATGCGGTGAAGGCCCGCATCCAGGAGACGGTCAAGGAGAGGAATGAGACCGGTGAATCCTTCCCGTTTCCGATAACGCTCTCCATCGGCACGGCGCATTGGGATCCCGAGAAGCGGGAATCGATCGAGCAGGTGCTGGCGAGGGCGGATAAGCGGATGTATGCGTCCAAAGGGGCGCACAGAGGGACGGGATGAGCGATCGGGGGAGGATTGACGTATCAATGCAGGAACTTCTCGACATGATCCGATTCACCGAGCAGGTCTCCGCCAAGCTCCACGGCCTGCCCGACGAAGACGCAATCTACCGGACGGTGTGTGAGGAGTTCGGCCGCTCGGGCCGGTATTCAGCGTCCATCGTTCGATTGACGGAGAACGGCACCAGGTTGGAGATTGTGGCAACATCGCACCCGTCCAAAATCATTGAGAAGGCGGAAAAGCTGACTGGGCTGACACTGCACGACTACAAACTCGACTTATCCCGTTCGACGATCTATCGTCAAGTGCTCGAAACAGGGAAAAGCACCTACACCCCGGTTGAGGAGATCATCTGTGATTTGTTTCCCGGACCGCTTGCCTCCGTGATCGCGAAAACCTTGGGCTACGTGGGAAAGATCACAATCC
>JAGGSO010000142.1 GCA_021159055.1 Candidatus Bipolaricaulota bacterium
CGCTGCCACCCCCGCAATCCCGGAGGTTACGACCCAGTGCCGTAGTACTTTCGAACCGCGCTCATTCACATAGCAGAGAAGTTCAAACTGGGTGCACCCACAACGGGTTCGAAGAGCTATCCGCCGGGCTTGAGCTCAACTGGTAGGGATCGAAACAAAGACCTCCTGCAAGTGTAGATGAAGGCGACGGTCTCGCGTCCCAACGCGGCCGTCGCCAAAACTATCGGGAGGTGGCTTCGATGAAGAAAGCGCTAATATTGGCGGTTTTGGTCGTAGGATTCCTGGGGGTTGCCGGGATGGCTCAGTGCGGGTGCAGCCAACCACCGGTCCCGCCTCCGGCGCCAAATTCTCCGACGTGTTACACCGCCTACTGGGCAGGTGAGGAGATCCACTTCAAGCTCCACGTGCCGGCGGAGTACTTCTTCACTTCCCCTACTCCTCCCACTCCGCTCATCACCGGGTGGAGGGTGGAGATGCTCGATGGAACGGTCGTGTATCAGGACCTGTTTCCCGACGCTGCCAAGGGGGCGTGGTACGAGATGGTCTGGAATCAGCGCGATATGTCTTGTTCTCCCGTCCCGGCCGGATTCTACCGGATCGTCGTCTCGACCGATTCGGCCGGAGTATATACGGCGATGGTGCGGATCGTCCCACTCCCGCCGTGCCTCGCTCCGTGTGGGTTCTACCCGCGGCTCGTCTCACCATCCTGCACGGCGCCATGCGGGACCCCGTACATACAATTCCTCCCTCAGGAGAGAACGGCCAGAATCTCGATCACGATAACCGTCCCGCTCAACTGCGGCAGTTGCCCGTAGCATTCGGCCTAGATAGCCCGGATGAGGAGGGTGAGACCGAGGGAGAGTCCGGCAGCGATCGTCGGGGTTCCGAGCCAACCGAACAGGATGCGAACAAGGGCGCGGGCGTTGATCGTTCGCGCCCCTTTCACCAATCCGATCCCGACTACCGCTCCGACCACCGCTTGTGACGCCGATACCGGAACCCCGAGGAGGGCGTAGATGTTGAGGGTGATCGATTCTCCCAACACTACGACCAACGCGGCGAACGGGTCAAGGGCGACGAGCCGGCTTCCCACGGTGCGTATCACGTTTCGGCTGAACGTGAGGATCCCAAGCGCAATCGTCGCTGCACCGATGATCGCAGCAGGAAGAGGGGAGAGGAGACCGGCTTTTACGTACACCCCGGTGACGTTGGCCACGTTGTTCGCCCCGTACGAATAGGCGGCATAGGCGGTCACAAGGACGAGTCCGATTCGGACAACACGGATGTGCGTCGCGAGCCGACTGATCCCGTGTCCGGGGTAAAGGGTGATCAGCTTGTACGGGATGTAGGCAGCGACGAGACCGCCGAGCGGAGTAAGGACCCAGGAGACGAAGATCTTTATCAGGGGAGCGACGTTCACCCCGCCGGAGACCAGACCCGCTCCGATGATCGCCCCCACCACCGCCTGCGTCCCGGAGACGGGGAGGCCGAGGAAGGTCATCCCGGCAACCGTGATCCCCGCGGAGAGCATGACGATGAAACTCGATACGAGCGTTTGGGTCCCGATCGCCCCGTAGGTGGCGAACCCACGGCTCCCCACCATCACCGCTCCCAGCACGACGAACCCCGAAGCAATCACTGCAGCGGTCCAGAACCGAAGCGCCCGGCTCTCCACCGCCGGGCCGATCAGGTTGGCAGCGTCATTCGCCCCGAGGGCCCATCCCATGAATCCTCCCGCGATCAGCGTCCACATCTCTCCTCCTCTTTCAATCATTGGATCGAGACTATACTCTATAGTCAAAATCCGGGCCGGTTTCAAGTCCGGTATAATCTCAACGTGAGGGAGGATAAGATGGGAGCGTATCTTCTGCGTCGGGGGATCGGGCTCGGGCTGACGCTGTTTCTGATCTCCGTCGCTGTCTTCCTTGTGATCAACGTGCTCCCCGGCGATCCGGCCCAGGTGGTGCTCGGGATGGAGGCGGATCCCGCTACCTATCAGGCGATGCGAGCCCGGCTCGGGCTCGACCGGCCGATCATGACGCGCTACTTCGACTGGCTCGCGGGAGCGCTCCGCGGCGACCTCGGCCGCTCCCTGCAGCAAGGGATCCCGGTCTCAGAGCTGATCTCGACGAGGATGGAGGTCACCCTCCCGCTCAGCGGCCTCGCCGCCCTCCTGGCGATCGGGGTCTCCATCCCGCTGGGGGTGTTGACCGCTGCACACCACAACCGTATCTGGGATTATGTCGGTCGGTTCATTCTCCAACTCGGGATGATCATCCCTGAGTTCTGGGCCGGGATCATTCTCATCCTCATCTTCTCGGTCCGATTACACGTCCTCCCGGCGGGCGGATTCCCGGGCTGGGAGACAGGAGGGCGCGGGCTCCTCGCTCTTTTCCTTCCCGCAGTCGCTCTCAGCCTTCCCCGGGCCGCTGTCCTCGGACGAACGGTGCGGGGGGCGATGATCGAGATACTGGGAGAGGAATACGTGCAGGCGGCACGGGGAAAGGGATTGCCGGAGCGACGGGTCCTCTACCGCTGTGCCCTGCGAAACGCCCTCCTCCCGGTCGTCACCCTGTCCGGCCTCCTCGGGGCGCAGCTGGTCGCGGGGAGCATCCTGATCGAGAACGTCTTTTCCCTCCCCGGGGTGGGGCGGCTTGCGTTCCAGGCGATCGGGGCGCGTGACCTCCCCCTTGTCCAAGGGACGGTGGTGGTGATCGCGGCGTTGATCGCTGTCCTGAACTTCGGGGTTGATCTCACCTACGGGCTCCTCGATCCGAGGATTCGTTACCGATGAAGCGGATCGATTGGGATCTCACGATCGGAGCCGGGATCACCGCCGTCTTTCTCCTCATCGGCCTCCTCAGCCTCGTCTATACCCCCTACCCGCCGAACGCACAACGAATCGAGATCCGCCTTTCCCCACCGTCGCTCGCCCATCCCCTGGGCACGGACCAGCTCGGACGCGACGTTCTAAGCCGGCTGATGGAGGGAGCGCGCCATTCCCTCGCCGTCGCCCTCACCGCCGTCTTCCTCGGAGCGTGCGCCGGGACCACATTGGGGATGATCGCGGGGTGGTGTCCCGGAATCCTGGATGAGGTTCTAATGCGGACGGTCGATTTCATCATGGGGTTCCCCATCCTCCTGTTCGCCCTCCTGATTGCGGCGGTCCTCGGGCCGGGGATGCGGAACAGTCTGATCGCGATCGCGGTGGCTAACGTCCCAGTGTTTGCCCGGCTCACCCGCGGGAACCTCCTCTCCCTGCGGGAGCGGGAGTTCGTGCTCGCCGCACGGGCGTGTGGGGCGGAGACGGGACGGATCCTGTACGCCCATTTGCTCCCCAACCTCATCTCCCCCCTTCTCATTCAGGGGACGATCAGCCTGGGAACGGCGATCCTTGCCGACGCTGGGTTGAGCTACCTCGGGCTCGGGATACAGCCACCGCATCCATCGTGGGGGAGGATGGTGTACGAGGCGCGCTCGTTCCTCGCGCTCGACCCATGGCTCGCCATCTACCCCGGCCTGGCGATCGCCCTGTCCATCCTCGGGTTCAACCTCCTTGGAGACGGACTGCGGGACCGATTCGACCCCCGCCGCGCTAGGAGGAGGGCCAGGAGAGCTCGGTCACGTTGATGAGGTAGATCGGATACAGGTTGAACCCGCTCAGCCCCTTCTTCAACAGGAATATCTGGTCCGGGTCCTGAATGAAGTAGTTCACGACGTCGCGGGCGATGATCTCTTCGGCTTGCACGTAGATCTTCTTTCTCGCCTCTTCGTCCAGTGTGACCATTCCCCGGGCGAGGAGATCGTCCAGGGTTGGGTTGTCGTAGCCGCGACGGAAATAGTAATCCGGTCGCTCCTTCCCGTAGCCGACCAGCATCAGGCCGGGGTCGAGCTTCCCGATGTGTCCGATCACGGTAAGGTCGTAATCGGCCTGATGGTAGACACGCGACAGCCACTGTCCCCAATCGACCAGCTCGATCTTCGTCTCGATCCCGACCCGCGAGAGCTGATCCGCGATGATCTCCCCGGTACGCACGTGAATCTCGTAATTCTGCGGCAGGGTCAGGGTAGTCGAGAACCCGCCCGGATACCCGGCGGCGGCGAGCAGGGCACGCGCCTTGGCCGGGTCATGGGGATACAGACCGGTCAGATCGACGTAGTACGGGCTCGCCGGGGTGAGGTGGGTCCCGATCGGGGTCCCGTATCCGAACATCGAGCCCTGAATGATCTCATCACGATCGAGGGCGTAGGCGATCGCTTGACGGACGCGCAGGTCGTCGAATGGGGCACGGGCGTTGTTGATCGCCATGATCTGGACCAGGTTTTGGGGCCCGGCGACCGTATCGATCCCGGGGTTGTCCCGCACCCCGAGGGCGATCTCCGCGGGAACGCGAGCGTCGATGTCGACATCCCCGGAGAGGAGGGCGGCGAGCGCGGCGGCGGAATCCGGGATGAACCGGAACGTCACCTCGTCCAGTTGCGGAATCCCCTCGCGGTAGTATCCGGGGAAGCGGGTTAGGGTGAGGTGATCCCCGAGCTTCCACTCCGCGAACTCGAACGGTCCTGTCCCCACGGGATGGCTCTTGATGTCCTGCGGGAGGTCCGCTGGAAGGATCACCGAGTCGCCCAGAGCGAGAAGGGAGAGGAACGCCGCATCGACCCGGGCAAGGTGGAAGACCACGGTGTAGGGATCGGGGGCGGTGATCTCATCGATATCGGTGTAGTACTCGGGGTGGGGATGCCCGTAGTCCTTGTCCCGATCGCGGGTGAAGGTGGCGATCACGTCGCGCGCCGTAAACGGTTCCCCGTTGTGGAACCGCACCCCGCGGCGGAGACGAAAGGTGTAGGTGAGTCCGTCGCGCGCCACCACGAACGACTCCGCCAATGCGGGGACGATCCTGCCGTCCGGGGTTACACGCACCAGTCCTTCGTATACGTTTTGATTGAGGAGCTGATCGATCGCTGCGGCGGCGTTCGTCGTCGGATCGAGGCACGGCGGTTCGTCCGGGACGGCGATCACCACGCTGTTGTCATGGGGAAAAGCGGATAACGAAAGGAGAAGGGCCAACATCAGCCCTCCGATCACGATCAGAGAATTCCGCATTTGTCTCTCCTTGTGTCGCTGGGCTATACTAATGATCGTACGCGAGGAGCCGACAATCAACCCAGCGAAACACCGCCTTCAAGGAGACGATTTGGTCCGGTTCGATCTGGTGATAGTAAACGCCCAGGTGCACACCCTGAGAAAACGGGGTGAAACAGCAACAGCAGTGGGGGTCATCGGCGGCAGGATCGCCCGGGTAGGAAACACCGCGGAGATAAAGCAAGGGATTACACCAACCACCAAGGTGATCGACGCTGGTGGGCGCGTCGTCCTCCCCGGGTTCGTCGATGCGCACACCCACTTCGCCATCATGGGGGTGAGGGAGACCCAGCTGAGCCTGCGGGAGGCGGGATCAAAGGCCGATGTGCTCCGCGCGGTGACGGAGCACGCCGCGGCCCGCGGCAAGGGAGAATGGGTCATCGGCACCGATTGGGACGAGAGCAGATGGAGCGACGATAAGACTTACCTTACCAAGGATGAGCTCGACCGGGCCGCCCCGGAAAACCCGGTCGCGCTGCGCCGGATCGACGGGCATTTGTGGAGCGTGAACTCCCAGGCACTCGAACGCGTCAAGATCGGTTCGGATACCATCGGGTACGAAGAAGCCGACGCCGGGATTCTGAAGGAGCACGCCGGGGACCGACTGGCCGAGGTTATTGCCCCGGACGTCGACGGTTACGTCGCCGGGATTGCGACGGCGGTGAGAAAGGCACATTCCCTCGGGGTGACCTCGGTGCACGACGCCTACGTCGATGGCACGCGGATAAAGGCCTACCGCAGGCTGCACGAGTCCAACGGACTGAACGTGCGGGTGACCATGCTCCCCGGGGTGGAATACCTGGACGAGATGATCGACATCGGTCTGGGACAGGGGTTCGGGGACGAGCGACTCCGGTTGGGACCGGTTAAGATACTGGCCGACGGCTCGATCGGGGCGATGTCCGCGGCGGTAAGCGACGGTTATCGTGACGCGCCGAATAATACCGGCACCCTCACTTGGGATGAGGAAAGGCTGCGGGAGACGGTGGCCAAGGCGCACCTGAACGATATCCAACTTGCGATCCACGCGATCGGAGACCGGGCGATCGGGCTCGTCCTCGATGCTCTGGAACAGGCTGGGGCGGCGGCGAAGGGACTGCGCCACCGGATCGAGCATTTCGAGATGCCCACCTCGGAGCATATCGCGCAAATGGCGCGGTTAGGGGTGGTGGCTTCGATGCAGCCCAATTTCGTGGGAGAATGGGGCCTGCCCGGAGGGATGTACGAGAACCGGCTCGGACGAGAGAGAGCGGTTGAGATGAACCCGTTCGCGCGGCTGGTCGCGGCCGGGGTCCCGCTCGCGTTCGGATCGGACTGCATGCCGTTCGGCCCGCTGTACGGGGTCCACTGGGCGGTGAACGCCCCGCATCCCGGACAAAGGATATCCCCGGAGGAGGCGTTCCGCGCCTACACCTACGGGGGAGCGTACGCCGAGCACGCGGAGGGGGAGAAAGGGACGATCGCTCCAGGGCTTCTCGCCGATCTTGTGATCCTCGACGGCGACCCGTTCCATGACCCGCGACGGATCAACGAGATGGGAGTTGCCGCGACGGTGTTTGCCGGTAAACTGGTGTATCAGACCGATGAGGTGACAATAACGTAAAGGGGGAACCGATGGCAACCTACAAGATCGCTTGGCTTCCCGGAGACGGGGTGGGGAAAGAGGTGCTGGACGCGGCGCGGATCGTCCTCGACAGGGTGGGATTTGACGCCGAGTACATCCACGGCGACATCGGCTGGGAGTTCTGGAAGACGGAGGGGAATCCACTCCCCGAGCGCACAATCGAGCTTCTGAAATCGACGGACGCCTGCCTGTTCGGGGCGATCACCTCCAAGCCGAAGGACGAAGCGGCGGCCGAGCTCGCGCCGGAGCTGCAGGGGAAGGGATACGTGTATTCCAGTCCGATCGTGGCGCTGCGCCAGCTGTTCAACCTGCACACCAACCTGCGGCCGTGCAAGGCCTATCCCGGAAACCCGCTCAACTTCCGCGACGACATCGACCTGGTGATATTCCGCGAGAACACCGAGGGCCTGTACTCCGGGGTGGAGTGGCATCCGGTGCCCGCTGAGGTGCGCAAAGCACTCGAGACCCATCCGAAGATGCAACGGTTCGTCGGGGTGGCAAACGAGGACATGGCAGTATCGACCCGGATATTCACCCGCAAGGCGTGTCAGACGATCGTGCGCGGCGCGTTCGAGTACGCAAGGGAGCACGACTACGGATCGGTGACCGTGGTGGAGAAGCCGAACGTGATCCGCGAGACATCGGGGCTGATGGTGCGCGAGGCGCGGGCGATCGCGCGGGACTATCCCGGAATCGAACTGCGCGAGGCGAACGTGGACGCGATGTGCATGTGGCTTGTGAAGAACCCACAGGACTACGCCGTGCTCGTCTCCTCCAACATGTTCGGGGACATCATCTCCGATCTCGCGGCCCAGCTCGTCGGCGGGCTCGGGTTCGCCGCCGCGGGGAACATCGGGGACGACTACGCGATCTTCGAGCCGACGCACGGGTCCGCCCCCAAGTACGCGGGGATGAACAAGGTGAACCCGATCGCCACCATCCGCGCGGCGAAGATGATGCTCGACTACCTCGGAGAACGCGACAAGGCCGCCGCGATCGAGCGCGCGATCGAGCGCGTGATCAAAGACGGGAAGGTCCGTACCTACGACATGGGCGGGGATGCGACCACGACGCAGATGGCCGAGGCGATCGCCGCCGCGGTCGAGGAGGGATGATGAGCACGATAAGCGAGAGATTGGCAAAGTTCGCGTCCGCGCTCTCCTACGACGCCGTTCCGGAGGATGCCCGGCGGGAAGCTAAGCGGTTCCTGCTCGACTCGATCGGCTGTGCCATCGCTGCGCTCGATCACGCCGACATGCGCCAGGCCCACAGCTACATTCAGAGGCTCGGGGGAAGCGAACAGGCGACGGTGATCGGGCACGGGACACGCACCAACCTCCCGAACGCCGCGCTGATGAACTCGCTTCTCATCCGGGCGATGGACTACAACGACATCTACTGGGTGAACGATCCGTCCCACCCGTCGGACATCATCCCCGCCGCCCTTGCCCCGGCCGAGTTCCGGGGGCTGTCCGGGAAGGAGCTGATCACGGGGATCGTGATCGCCTACGAGCTCGAGATGCGGTTCTGCCACGCCGCCGATCCCGGGATCCGCGAGGTCGGCTGGCATCACGCCTCCCTCACCCAGTTCGTCAGCCCCCTCGTCGCCGGGCGGATGCTCGGGCTGCCCGTGGAGCAGCTCGTCGCCGCCGTCGGGATATCCGGATCGAGCCACTTCACCCTCGGCGGGGTGGTAGCCGGGAAGCTCACCAACATGAAGAACACCGCCGATCCCATGGCTGTCGAGGCCGGGGTGCGCGCCGCCCTGTTGGCGTCGACCGGCTACACCGGCCCGGTCGAGCTGTTTGAGGGGAAAGAGGGGGTATTCGAGGTGATCTCCAACGTGCGCTGGAGCGCGGAGGAGATCACCCGCGGCCTCGGCGAGGAGTTTCTCATCACCAAGTGCGGGTACAAGGCGTTCCCGACTGAGGCCCTCACCCACCAGCCGATCACCGCGGCGCTCGAGCTGATGGCCGAGGAGAAGATCGACCCCCATGCGGTGACCGAGATCGTGGTCAGGACCACCACCCGCGGGGCGGACATCCTGTCCGATCCGTCGAAGTACGACCCACAGACGAAGGAGACGGCTGATCATTCCCTTCCCTACTGCATCGCGGTCGCAATTGCCAAGGGGAACGTCCTCCCGTCCGACTTCACCGAGGAGGCGATCCGCGATCCGTTCGTTCGCAGCTTCCTCCCGAAGATCAAGGTGATCGCCGATCCGGAGATCGACGCGCTGTTTCCCAAGGTGAAGCGGGCGATCGTGACGATAACCACGGCCGACGGACAGAAGTTCGAGAAGACGGAGGACCACGCCAAGGGCCGGGCGGCCCGGCCGATGAGCGATGCCGAGCTGATCGCCAAGTTCCGCGCCAACGCCGACGGGGCGTTTCCACCTGATCGGCTGGACGAGATCATCGATGCAACGATGAACCTCGAGCGATTCGGAGACGTGCGCGAGTTCGTGCAGCTCCTCATCAGATGAAGCATCTCGATGTGGCGGCCGGGATCGTGCGGGATAGGAGCGGTCGGTCGGTCCTGATCACCGCGCGGCGCGAGGCGGATGATCGCGGCGGCGAGTGGGAGTTTCCCGGCGGCACCCGTGAGCCAGGCGAGACGCTCGCGGCGTGCCTCGCCCGCGAGCTGCGCGAAGAGCTGGGGATCGAGGTTCAAGTTGGAAAGGAGCTCGCGCGGGTGGAGCACACCTATCCCGATATCGAGATAACCCTGCACGCGTTCGCGTGCCGTCACCTCGGCGGGGAACCGCGAGCGCTGGGATGCGCTGATTGGAGATGGGTCGAGCCGGAGAAGCTAGCGGAGTACCGGCTCTCTCCGGCCGACCGCGAGTTGTTGCCGCTGTTAGAAGACGATCTCCAACCCGAGCCCGAAGCTGATAAGCCCGTTTAGGTTGTCCGCTTGGAGGAACAAGGAGGCTTGTGGGGAGATGCGGAGACGGAGGCCACCTGCCAGTTGGTGAAGGATCGTCAGCTCGTCCGCGCTGAACGGGACTATCGGCCGGTAGGCAACGAATATCGGGAACACACGCAGATTACTGTTGAACAAAACCTCTCCGAACGCTCCCCATCCGCCTTGAATAAAGGTATACCCCCCACCGAATCCGATCGCGAGGGCGAACGCGTCCGGCTCGTCGAACAGCCCGAACTTCAGATCCCCCTCCGCTCCCAACCAGCCCGGGTTACCCCCGTTCAGGGACATCATTGCTCCGGTGGTGACCCCGAGATCGACATTGTCGGCGAGTCCGATGGTCACCCGCGCCTGGGGCACGAACAACAGGTTTGTATTATCTCCGACTGTAATCTGCATCGCCCCGGTTCCGAGCGTCAGCGCCACGTTCCCCTTGCCGATCGTCTCCGCCGTCTGGAAGATGTTGAAGAAGCATCCCGACAGGAAAAACATCCCACCCAGAAGGATTCCGACTACCAACCACCGTGCCTTCTTTTTCATATCTCCTCCTTTTACGATCACCCTAATGGAAAATCGAACGAGTTACAAGTAAAGTTAGCTCCAACAACCGCTTGGGGAGGGGTGAAAGTGAAGACCTCACTGCTGCTCGCGCTAATTGTGGCCACGTCGGTTTCCGTCCTTGCTGCTTCCTCGGTCGGGGGACTGATATCCCGCGCCGATGCCGCGTTCGCCCGCGGGGAGGGGTTTTCACTCGATAGTTACGAACCAGACCTGCGGGAGGCGATCTCAGCTTACGAACAGGCGCTCGGGCTCATCCCGGAGGACGAGGTGCAGACGCGGGCGTACGTGCTCGATCGACTGGCTCAGGGGTACTTCGAGCTCGGGTTCGCCTACCTATCCACCGATCGCAACGCCCAGGAGGAGGCGTTCAGAAAGGGGAAGGACTACGCACTAGCGAGCCTCCGGCTCGATCCGAAGTTCGTGAAGACAGAGCAGGAGAGCTTCCGCGCCGCCATCTCCGGGGCGACGGACGTCGCCGCCTTGTTCTGGTACGGAAACAACCTTGGTTCTTATCTGAATTTCCACTTCATGGCCGCCCTCTCCGGCGGGATGAATGATGTACGCGCCGCGTTTGCCCGGGCGATCGAACTCGACGAGTCGTACATCGGCGGTGGCCCGTGGCGGGCGCTCGGTTCGTTCCTGGCCAAGGTCCCGAGCTTCCTCGGCGGGGACAGGGAGAAGGCGAAGGAGGCGTTCGCTCGTGCGATCGAGCTTGGGCCGGACTTCCTGGAAAATTACGTCGACGCCGCCGAGTACGTCTACAAACAAGGTGAAGAATGGGACAAGTTCTGTGCCAATCTACGTGAAGCTATCACCCGGGGGAAGGATCCGAAGGTCATGGCGGCCTGGCCGCTCTACAACGCCCTCGCCCTCAAGCGAGCGGAAAGCTTGATCAACGACAAGAAATGCCAATGATCGCGACCAGGCGCATTCGTCTTTTCGCGTATAACCTTCGCAGAGCGGCGAAACCCAAATACGCCCTTGTCCGCAGTGGCGGTTTCGGATAGGCTCTAGCCGCTATGGTCAACCAGGTGGCGACAAACCGCAAAGCACGGCACAACTACACGATCGAGGAGACGTTCGAGGCCGGGATCGTCCTTGTCGGATCCGAGGTGAAGAGCCTCCGCCAGGGGAACTGCTCCCTTGAGGACGGCTACGCTGTGATAAAGGACGGCGAGGTGATCCTGCGCGGGGTGCACATCGCCCCGTACAAGCAGGCCTCGATCTACAACGTCGATCCGGACCGCGATCGACGCCTCCTCCTTCACCGTCGCGAGATCGCCCGCCTGGTGGGGAAGGTGAAGGAGCGTGGCTACACCCTCGTCCCGTTACGGATCTACTTCAAGCGCGGCTACGCCAAGGTCGAGCTCGGCCTCGGACGAGGGAAGAAGCTCTACGACAAGCGGCGCAAGCTGCGCGAGGAGGACGAGCGCCGCCGCACCGACGAGGCACTCAAGCGCTACGCACGGGGGCAACGGGTATGAACGCCCGGGAGGAACTAGAGCGAAAGGAGCTGCGCGACCTCGCCCCGTACGCCACCCGCAGTGTTGAGACACGGGGAAGGGAGTACCCGATCGAGCCTGATCCAATCCGCACTGCGTTCCAGCGCGACCGTGACCGCATCATCCACTCCAAGGCGTTCCGCCGGTTGGAGTACAAGACCCAGGTGTTCGTCAATCACGAGGGGGACCACTACCGCACCCGACTCACCCATTCCCTGGAGGTGTGGCAGATCGGGGAGACGATCGCGACCGCACTCGGGCTGAACTCCGATCTCACCGCGGCGATCGCCCTCGGCCACGATCTCGGGCACACCCCGTTCGGCCATTCCGGGGAGGACGCGCTCGACGCCCTCCTTCCCGGCGGGTTCCGCCATTACGAGCATGGAGTGCGGGTGGTGGAAGAATTGGAAGACGCGTATTCCTATCGCGGCATCCGCGGGTTGAACCTGACTTTCGAGGTGCGGGAGGGGACCCTGAAGCACGTGGTGTGGAAGACGCAGCTCGATCCGAACCGGTTTCCCCACCTCGAACCGACGGTGATGCCGACGCTCGAGGGGCAGGTGATCAACATTGCCGATCCGACGGCGTTTATCTCCCACGACCTCGACGACGGGCTCCGCGCCGGGATCCTGGATCCCGATGGACTGAGGTCTCTCGGGATCTACAAAGTCCTTGGTAACGGGAAGGACGGCCAGCCGTGGACGAAGCGGGTGATCCCGTATCTAGTGAACGACGTGATCGAGACCACACGAAAGCGGCTACGAGACCTGGGGATAGGATCACCGGAGGATGTGCGGCGGATTCCGGAACTCATCGTCGATTTCTCCGAGAAGGCGAAGGCGTTGCGCGATGAGCTCCTCGCTTATCTGTTCGAACACTTCTATGAGACCTCTCAGGTACGGCGGATGCGCAAGCAGGGGATGCGGGTGATCGAGGCGCTGTTCACTGCGTTCCTCGAGGATTGGAAGCTCCTCCCCCGTGAGACGGTCGCCCCGGTCCGCGATCAGTTGATCGCCACTGCGGATGACAGGGAGGCCCAACTCGAGATCCTCCGCCCCCTCGTGCGGGATTACATCGCGGGGATGACGGATCGATTCGCGTACCGTACCTACGCCGAGATCATCGGCCCGCCGCCGGTCGTCCTCTAGCTGCGGAACAGGATCGTCTCGCGCTTAAACAGTCGGATCGAGACGGCGATCAGGAACGCGCCGCAGGCGATGTTCGCCGCGAGGGTGTAGATCAGGTGCTGAAGCTGCGGTTCGTTCATGATGATCTCCTGCAGGGCGTAGAGGGCGTTCGCCACCGGGATGAGGAACCGCGCCCCGGCGAAGCTCACTCCGCCGGTCATCGACACGATCCCCACGAGGACGATCACCATGTAGATCGGCATCAGGTAGGCGCTTGCCTCCTTTTGGTTGCGGGCGTAGCTCCCCACGATGATCACCAGCGCAGCGAGGATCACGGCAAGGGGGAGGAGGACGCCGAGGATCCAGGCGAAGTCACCCATTCCCAGGGAGAAGGAGGCGTGCGTCCCGAGTGGGGCGAGCCCGCCCCCGAAGAACCGCACCCCGATCAGGAGCCCGACTGCGGATAGGATCGATGAGACGAGCGAGACCGTGAGGACGGCGAAGAACTTGCCGAGGACGATCTCGGTGCGCGACAGCTGGCTTACGAGGAGGGTGGCGATCGTCCCGCGCTCCTTCTCTCCCGCGGTGATCTCCGCCCCCAGGCCCATCGCCCCGGTCAGGATCGCCAGCACCATGAAGTACGGCAGAAGCCGACTCAGGATCATCCGCCCCACCGACTCGCTCGTTCCGGTATTCTGCACCGTCACCTTGAGCGGGGGGGATATCTCGTCGTAGTTCAAGCCGAGGGCGGTGAGTTTTTCCCGCAACACGTCCTTCAGATAGCTCTGGAGGAATTCCCGCACCCGCTCCGCCGCGTACATTGCCGCCTGGTCGCTCTGGTCGTAGTACAGGGTGACGTCGAGCCCGAGCCCCTGTCCGCCCGTGGTCTTGTCCACCACCATCATGAGCGGCCCGAGCTTGGCATCAAGGTCGGCGCGCCCCTGCGACACGTCCGTCTCGTAGAACGGGGTGAACTCAGTTGCAGCCTGAAGGCGGGCGGAGAACGTCGGGTCGTCGGCCCGATCGACCACGATCACGGTGGGGATCGTCTCCACGATCCGGCGCTGCTCGGCGGCGGTGAAGTGCCCCATCACCCCCACGATGAGGGGGTAAAACAAGAGGGGAAAGAAGACGGTCAAGAACAGGGTCCGCCTGTCCCTGACCGCCCCGGTTATCTCCTTGGCAAACAGGAGGCGTATGTTATTCCACATATCACCCAGCCGGAGGGGTCTGGACCGTCTCTCCGCCCGTCTGGGCCGGAGCCGGAATCACGGCCGGGGGAGGAGTGACCGTCACGCTCGATGTCTCAACCGGTTGGCTTGGTGCCGGCTCGGATTGAGGCACGGTGGTGGCTACGGACTCCGCTGGCGGGGCGGAGGAGGACGCCCCGGGAGCCGTTCCCCGCCCGGTGGTGGAGGGAGCGGTGTCATCCTTGTACACGGTTACAGTCTGGGGCTCCTCCGTCACCCCGGAGGCGTTCCGGCTGTAGAAACTGATCGTATGGGGACCGTCCATCCCACGCACGTGAAACGGGCCGGAGTACTCCCGCCACGGACCACCGTCGATCGCAAAGTAAGTCCGGGTACGTCCGAAGGTCGACTTTGAGCTCAAAGTAAGGATCACCGGCGTCCGGGAGGTGAGCCACTGCCCGGTCGCGTCGGAATAGCTCGGAGTGCCGTAGGAAATGGTGGTCTCAGGCGCATGGTTGTCGAGGAGGAAGGTCAGGGTTTGGACCGGTTCGGCGTTTCCCAGATGATCGACCGCGTAGTAGGAAACCTTGTACACCCCGTCCTCTCCGCTGAGGTTGAACGGACCGGAGTACTCCTGCCATTCCCCGTTGTTGATCGAATAGAGGATCTTCGCCACTCCGCTCCCCGGATCTTTGGCCTCGAGGGTGATCGGGATGGCAGAGTCGACCACGAGGTACCCCTGCGGCGAGCGCGGCAGGCTGGTGGTCATCCCCCGAGCCGGGGTGAAGTGCGTCGCCTCCACCGGCGGGCGCATCAGCGGGTAGGGATCGAACACGATCCCGTAGGGAGTATCACCGATTCCATCCCCGTTCTCGTCGGTTCCGGTGTAATCGCTCCAGTAGTTTCCCGTCGTATCTGAGTACCACGCGCTCTTGCGCGGGACGTCGCGGGCGGCGATCCCGTTGTTCACGAATGAATTCCCGTAGATCACGGCATCACGCGAGTCGGCGTCAAGGACGATCCCGTAATTGTTGGCGGAAAGGACCGTTCCGGTGATCGTGATCCCGCGCGCATTGAGAAGGTGGATCCCGATTCCGTTTATGTTGAGCTCACAGCCCTCGATGCGGCCGTTCTTGACCGAGTTCAGGTAGATACCGGCATTTCGGGCCCGTTCGACAACACAGCCCCGGATCACGAAGTAGCTCGTAGTGTGATCGATGTAGATCCCGTAGTCAGCGTTTGCGGCGTCGATCGACCAACCGGATATCACGTACGGATCATCCGCGGTTCCACTCCCGCCCGTGACCCCGTTCGCCGTGGTGAACTCGTCGTCGCTTCCGATGTAAATCGGGGCGTGATTGCCCCACCACAAATAACCTCCTGACTCCCCCCCCATCAGGACGACCGAAGTGACCCCCACCACCAGGACGGCCACTACTAACGCGATCTTCCTGCCCATTGTTCCCTCCTTAGCATGATATCCAACATTTTCAGGATACCACTTTTTCCTGCAAAAGGAAAGTGCCCCACCGCAGTAGCAGCGGGGGAATGGATGAACTATACTACCTCCGTAGAGGATAAACGTGCGAGCGTGCATCAAGGAGAGAGTCTACATGAAGCGAGAGTTTTCTGAGCAGGACCCATTCACGCGGTTCCTGATCCACAATCCTGCCCGCGGGCGGAAGGTGATGGCCCTCAATCGAGCCGGGCGGAAGTTGCTCGCTGCAGGGCGGCGCGAAGAAGCGGAGGCCAAGTTTCGTGCAGCATTGAAGATCTGCGAATACGCCATCCCCGCCCTCAACAATCTTGCCCTGTGCGCGCAGGCAAAGGGCGATCCCCAGCTTGCCATCCGCACGGCAAACCGAGTGCTGGAGTACATCCCTGATAACATCTTCGCCCACTGTACGCTCGCGGAATGCTACGCCGAGCTGGGGAAGGAGCAACAGGCGGAGCGGCACATGCGGCGGGCGCTTAGCTCCGCCGGTGACACTGACTTCACCCTGGATAAGCTGGAAAAAATAATCGAAGCGCTGGCATTTCTCGGATGGGACGAGGAGCTGTACGACCTTTACCTCGCTTATCATGACCTCACGGAGCTCGATGCGCTGAGTTGGCTCCACTTCGGGGTAGCACTCGCCAACCGAGATGCGGAGGAGGAAGCGCTTCTCGTGTGGGACCGAGCGCAGGACGAGCTCGGGATCGCCGGGGTGTACTACGAGAGCTTGGAACTGGTGCGGAATGGAAAAGCACCGCGGTTCCGGTTTCCGTACTGGAGGAACGACCTGCTGAACAAGGAAGTGAACAGCTTCGATGAACTGGGAGAGGTAGCAAAACCGCTTTTGGTCGTCACGGTTTGGAACGGGGAGACGGATGAGATGAGGAGTCAAGCAGTGGCAGCGCTTGGAAGATTTAACGATCCATGGGCCGAGTCATTCCTCAGGCACATCCTCATCCAGCCGGAGCTGCCCGATTCCCTGAAGCTGGAGGCGGCGGGCGCCCTCGTCGAGCGGGGCGCCATCAAAGTGGGCGATACGGTGGAGATGCATATCAATGGCAAGAAGCGACGAGTCGTCCTCAACGAAGCATCCATCCCGTCCTCGCCACCACCGGCGGCGATGGAGGAGTTCAATCGCGGGTTGGCCCATGCCGAGGACGGTCAGATGGAAGAGGCGGAAGCGGCGTTCCGACGGGCGATCGAGATCGCACCGTACTTCGCCCCGGCGGTGATCGAGCTGGCCAACATCCTGCGCGACTCCGGCCGCGTGGAGGAGGCCGAGGAGATCGTACGCCAGGCGCTCGCGGTAGACGAGGACGTATTCCTCCTCATTTATCTTGCCCAACTTTACCTGGCCAAGAAAGACTGTGCCGCCGCGCACGAGGTGATCTCCCGTGTGCCCGCGGATGAATTGGCGGAGGCGAACGACTCGGTTTACATAGTGTATCTCGTGGCGCGAATACGGATCGCGCTGGAGGAAGAAGACTTCGAGACCGCACGCAAGTATTCGGCACAGCTCCTCGCCATCGCCCCGGATCACGAAGAGGTTGCGGCTCTACTGGAATGGTTGAGGATAGCGGAGGATTGGTCCAGCTGGGATGAGGAACTGGTGCAGCGCCGCTGGAGGCGGTATCTCAATCGCCCCGTATCTCCGGACATGGACCTTCGGACCGCCCTCGGGACGCTGACGAAGGATAACCTGATGGGGACGGCACGCTCCTACGGGATCCGGTACAGCGGAATGCGCAAGGGTGAGCTACAAGCCGCCATCGGTGATTACATCATGGCGCACGTGGAGGAGATCGCGGCTGGCCTCTCCCCTGAGGAGCGGGAGGTCGTTTCCCACGTGATCGCGGCGGGCGGGAGCTCCCCGCTTTCCCCCTTGGTCGAACGATACGGCGATTTCTCCGCTGAGTTCGAATGGCGGTACGAGGAGCCGCGCACCTGCCTCGGGCGGATTCAATCCCGCGGTATTCTGTTCGTAGGGACAGCGGAAGACGGTCAGATCGCGTTCGTCCCCTCCGATCTGCGCCCCCGGCTCCAGAAGGCGTTGGAGAAGGGCTAATCGCTCTCCACTGCGGCGAAGAACACCTCTTCTAGGTCCGGTGCTGCGAATCGTGCCTTGAGTTCGTCCAGAGTGCCGAGCGCGTGCAGCCTCCCCCGGTACAGGATCCCGATCCGATCGCACAGCTTCTCCGCGATCCGCATGATGTGGGTGGAGAGGATGATCGTCCGTCCCTGCTCCTTGAGCATCCGGATCGCATCGACCACGGCGCGGGCGGCCATCACGTCGAGGCCGAAGGTCGGCTCATCGAGGATGAGGACCGGCGGATCGTGGATCAATGCGCGGGCGAGCGACAGCTTCTGGCGCTCCCCGGTGGAGAACGTCCCCACCCGCCGGTCGGCGAGCGGTGTCAGCTCGAGCATCGCGAACAGCTCGTTGCTCCTTTCGTCGATCTCCTGATCGGAGAGGCGGTTGATCCTCCCGAAGAAGCGGAGGGTCTCCCGCGCGGTGAACCGATCGTAGAGCCCGGTCTCGGTGGCGAGGAACCCGATGTTCTTTCGCACCTCGTCCGGCTGGGTCCGCACATCGAATCCGGCGACCGCCGCGCTCCCGGAGGTCGGGGTGAGGATGGTGGAGAGCATGCGCAGGGTGGTCGTCTTCCCGGCTCCGTTCGGCCCGAGCAGCCCGAAGATCTCGCCGCGTTCGCAGGAGAACGTGATCCCATCCACCGCCCGCACCTCTCCTTTGCGCGATGGAAAGACCTTGGTGAGCTCCTGCGCGGCGACCATCACCTCGTTCACAGGTACTCCGCCCCCACCGCTTCCTGCAGTACCTCCGGAATCTTGATCCGTCCGTCGGGAAGCTGGTTGTTCTCCAGGATCGCTGCCATCAGTCGCGAAGTGGCAACTCCGGAGCCGTTCAGGGTGTGCAC
Organism: Candidatus Bipolaricaulota bacterium; assembly: GCA_021159055.1. NCBI lineage: Bacteria > Candidatus Bipolaricaulota > Candidatus Bipolaricaulota bacterium. The sequence goes on from JAGGSO010000142.1 coordinate 18,504, forward strand.
GTAGCGTGGTTTCTCCTTCGGGGCCGGGCGGTAGCGGACCTTCCCCCGCCGCGCTTGGAACTCCTCGCAGTTGCTGCACGATGAGACCTCGTAGTAGCGGCCCTGCCCCGGGAGATAGACCTCGATGTCGATCGTCTTGCTCGACTGCTGCGCCAGGTCCTGGGTGGGGAGGATCACGACCCGGTAGTGGACTCCAAGGGCCTGCAGCACCCCCTCCGCCTCCTGGACAAGGGCATCCAGTTCCTGATACGAGGTCTCCGGGGTCGTGTACTTGAACAGCTCCACCTTGTTGAACTGGTGCACCCGGATCAGCCCTCGCTCCTCCTCGCCGTAGGTCCCGGCCTCGCGGCGGAAGCACGGGGTGTAGGCGACGTAGTTCTTCGGGAGCTCGTCCGCGGACAGGATCTCGCCCCGGTGGAGGTTGGCGAGCAGGCTCTCCGCGGTCGGGTTCAGGTAGAGGTCGTCCTTCTCGCAGTGGTAGATCTGGTCGGCGAACTTCGGCAGCTGCGACGAGACGTAGAAGCTCTCCGCGTTGGCGAGGAACGGGGGAAAGACCGGGGTGTAGCCGTTCCTGACGTGGAACATGAACATGAACTGGATCAGCGCCATCTCGAGCACCGCTCCCATCCCGATGTACATCGGGAACCGCGCCCCGGCGATCATCGCCGCGCGGCGGAAGTCGAGGATCCCCTTTTCCTCCCCGATCTCGAGGTGGTGCTTGACAGGGAAGTCGAACTCCGGCCGCGCGCCGAACGAGCGGACCACAACCTTCTCCTCCTTCTTCCCCACCGGGACGGACGGATGAGGGAGGTTGGGGAGCCGGGCGAGGAGATCGTTTATCCGCGGCTCGATCTCCTTCAATTCCCTCTCATAGGCATCGATCCGTTCAGCAAGCTCCCCGAGCCTCTCAAGGAGAGCGGAGGCGTCCTTCCCCTCCTTCTTCAGCCGCCCCACCTCCTGCGAGCCGCGATTCCGTTCCGCCTTCAGGTCCTCGACCTCCCGGATCAGCTCGAGGCGGCGGCGATCAAGGGCGATGATCTCCGAGATGTCGATCTCCGGGTTCCGGTCCTTCAGCCGCTTTGCGATCCCTTCCGGGTCGTCGCGCAAAAGTCTTATGTCGAGCATTCAGTTCGCCTCCATGGGCTAGAATTCTAGGGGAAAGGTTCTTCGCAAGCAATAGCGGTTTAACCTCGATCCAATCCCGGATATAATCTGCCACATCGTGTTCGGAAGGAAAAGGAATAAGCGTCTGTTCGTCCTCAGCCTGGATGGGGTGCCGTTCTCGTTCCTGCGGGCGGGGATCGCCGCCGGGCGGTTCCCGAACATCGCGGGGTTGGGAACCCCGGTTCGGATGGATTCTGTCCTTCCCCCGATCTCATCGGTCGCCTGGGCAAGCTTCTCCACCGGGGTGAATCCAGGCGGGCACGGGATATTCGGGTTCGTCGACCGCGACCCCCGGAGCATGGCCTTCAAGCTCCCGAGCGCCCGTGACCTCCTCGTCCCGACCCTGTGGACACGGCTCAACGCGGCGGGGAAGCGGGCGATCGTGATGAACGTCCCGCTGACCTACCCGCCACAGGAGATCGACGGAATCATGATCTCCGGCTTCCTGTGCACTGACCTCTCTCGTGGGGTGCGGCCAGCGAAGCTCCTCCCCCGGTTGCGTTCCCTCGACTACCGGATCGACCCCGATCCGAATCTGGGGATGACCGACCGTGCTCGCTACCTGGAGGAGATCTTTGCGACGCTTGCGGCCCGCCGCCGCGCCGTGTTCGAACTGATGAACGAAGAGTGGGACTTCTTCATGGTGCACGTGATGATGACCGATCGGATCAACCACTTCTTCTGGGCGGACGGGGAGGAACCCGCAGCCGAGTTTCACTCCGAATTCTGGGAGTTCTACTCCCAAGTCGACCGGTTCGCAGGGGAGGTGGCGGACCGCCTCCCGGGCGACACCGAGCTTTTCCTCCTCTCCGACCATGGGTTCTGCCGGCTGCGGGAGGAGGTCGATCTGAACGCCTACCTGGCCGAAGGCGGGTTCCTCCAGTTCAAGAAGAGCGGGGAGGGGCTTACCCGGATCGATCCAAAATCCCGTGCCTACTCCCTCCTCCCCGGGCGGATCTACGTCAACCTGCAGGGGCGGGAGGGGATCGGATCGGTCAAGGAGAGGGACTACGATCGCGTGCGGGACGATCTCATCTCCTTCCTTGAAGAGCTCGAAGATGCCGCAGGGAACCGGGTGATCGCCCGGAGCTACCGCCGGGAGGAGGTCTACCGCGGGGCGGCGTTCGACCGCGCGCCCGATTTGGTCGTCCTCCCCGAAGACGGCTACGATCTCAAGGCGAGGTTTTCTCCTGGGAAAGTGTTTGCCGCGGAACAGGGAAGGACCGGGATGCACACCTACCCAGACGCGTTCGCGCTCCTGCGTGGCAAGGAACTGACAGACGGGGGGTCGATCCTCGACATTCCGCCGACGATCCTCGACCTCCTTGGGGTGCCGGTCCCGAAGGAGCTCGAGGGGCGCGTTCTCCTGGCGGAGGGAGCGAAGCGATGAGGCTTTTGATCTACTCCAAGGCGCTTTACTCGACGTTCGTCTACTACAGTCCGGACCGGATCCTGTTCGACGCCGGGGAGGGGGTGAGCTCGATCCTGGCGAACAAGGCGTTCGCCATCAAGCGGGTCTTCCTCTCCCACGGCCATGCCGATCACATCGCCGGGCTGGTCGGGCTCGTCAACATCCGGAACAACGCGATGGGGGACAAGGAGAAGGAGCTCACGATCTACTATCCAAAGGGGAATTACCTCATCTCGGAGATGATCAACTTCCTCTCCCGCACCAACCGGAGGCTGAGCTACACCCTGGAATGGGTCCCGCTCGAGCCCGGAGACCGGGTCGAACTCCTCCAGGGCCAGATGCCCCGCTACATCGAGGCGTTCCCCACCGTGCACGTCCCGAACGAGATCTCGCTCGGGTACAACATCGTCGAGGTGCGCCACCGGCTCCGCCCGGAGCTCGCCGGTGCCACTCAGGAGGAGATCGTGCGCATTGTGCGGGAGAAGGGGAGGGAGGCGGTGAGCGAGCACTACGAGCAGCGCCTGTTCTCCTACGGCGGGGACTCCGTCCCGATCAAGCCGGCGTACGTGCAGGGGACCGAGGTCCTGTGCCACGACACCACCTTCCTCGACGAACGCGATCGCAAGGAGTACAAGCACGCCACGTTGAAGGAGGCGATCGAGGTCGCCCGTGCAGCAGGAGTGCAGAAGGAGCTCATCTGCCTGCACATCTCCAGCCGGTACAAGGGGAAGCTGAAGGAGATCAGCGCGGCGAGCGGTTATTACGACGGGCTCGACTTCAAGGTCGTGCTCGTCCCGCCCGGGCGGATATTCACCATGGAGTAAACCTCCCCGCCCAAAGGACGAGGCATTCAAGATCTGCTCTCGTAAAAGATGAGAGCGCAATCCCTCCACCCAGGCCCTATAACCTTCAGCGATTTCAAATTTGTAACCGCAGAAGACGGGTTTAAGTATTGTTCCGAGAAAGGGAAAGAATTAAACTTATCCAGCGTGTGAAGGATGTTTGCCGAGAGCCGATAATCGAAGGAACGCAAGAGTGAGGTGAAAGCGGATTAAATTGGAGTCCAAGAATCCTCACTATTTAGGGCATCGCAAACGACTTCGTGAAAGGTTCTTGAAGACCGGATTCGCTGGTTTTGCGGATCACGAGATCGTTGAACTGCTGTTGACACTTGCCATACCGAGAAGAGACGTCAAACAACCGGCAAAGGAGCTCCTCCGCCGGTTTGGGAGCCTGCGGGGAATACTGGATGCGCCGCTCGATGAGCTGCGAAAGGTAAAGGGGATCGGCGAGGTCGCGCCGGTGGCGCTGCGGATTATCCGCGAGGCGGCGGTTCTCTACTTGCAGCAGAAGGCGGAGACGGCCGGTTCGATGGCCGATCCGGCGTATCTGTATGATTTTTGGCGCGCCCGGTTAGGTGGTCTGCGCAACGAGGTGTTCGAGGTGGCTTATCTGGATTCCAGCGCGCGGCTCCTCAGGGACGGGATCGAACGCCTGGAGACGGGCACCGTCGACCGGGCGAACGTGTATCCGCGTAAGGTTATGGAGGCGGCTTTGCGCAAGGGTGCGGCCGCCCTTGTCTTCGCTCACAACCACCCAGGCGGCGATGTGACGCCTTCCGAACAGGACAAATTAATCACCGAAGCCCTTGTGCTTGCGGCCACTACTCTGAATATCGATGTTCTGGATCATCTCATCGTCTCTGCCGACGAGGTGTTCAGCTTCCGCAAGGAGGGACTGCTGTGACGGGAGTTGCAGACCCTATCCTGCGAGCATTCCCGTCCCTCAATGATGCACAGAAAGAGGCCATCAGCCACACGGAAGGGCCGGTACTGATCATCGCCGGGCCTGGATCCGGCAAAACCCTGGTGCTGATCCTCCGAACCATGAACCTGCTCCTTCAAGGCCTGGCCGAACCTTCCCAGATCATGCTCTGTACGTTCACCGAGAAGGCGGCGTTCGAGCTGCGGGACCGCCTTTCCCTCACCGCGAAGAAACTTGGTTATACCGGGGACCTTTCCACCCTTCTGGTGGGAACGATCCACAGCATCGCCAATGAGTTCCTCCTTCACTATCGGCACTACACGCCCCTGGGGAATAACTACGAAGTGCTCGATGATCTCACACAGCTCCTGTTCATCTACGAGCACTTCGATGAGATCATTGGATCGGAGGAGAACGGGCGCTATCTCAGACACTGGACGTCCCGCTGGGCCGCGATTAAACGGGCGAGGGACTACTTCAACAAGATCACCGAGGAATTGGTCGCCCCGCACAAGCTACAGACTTCCACCGATCCTTTCGTAAGCGTGCTGGGCCGTGCGTATATCTCCTACCGGGATCTACTGGTTGAGAAGAATCGCATCGATTTTCCCCATCAACAGAAGCTCTTCCTCGATCTGCTCGATCATCCTGAGGCAGGGCCGACGATTCGCAACCAGATTCATTACCTCATGGTCGACGAATACCAGGATTCCAACTACATCCAGGAGCGGCTTTATCTAAGCCTGATGGGGAAAAGCGGGAACGTTTGCGTCGTCGGTGATGACGATCAATCGCTGTATCGATTTCGCGGGGCTACCGTGCGCAACATCCTTGAGTTTCCAGAGCGGTTTTCTCCCTGCTATATCTCCCCGCCTCTGTCGATCAACTATCGTTCCCATCGCGACATCATCTCTGCCTACAACAACAGCATGGACGCAAGCGCTAGGAGCAACACGTCTTGAGGTCCCCCAATTCATTTCGACTTACCAT
>JAGGSO010000143.1 GCA_021159055.1 Candidatus Bipolaricaulota bacterium
GAGTGGGAGGATTGGGCTGTAGCGCGGTGGACACACGAACAGAGGGCAAAATTTGCTAAAGGTGAGGGCTGTCCTGATTGTATTGATCTTTCAGATGAGGAAGCTAAAGTTAGGTATGAGAAAAACAGAAAGCTATCCGGCGATAGTGCGTCTACGAGTAAACGTAAGCCAGTGTCTATGGGGGTTAGTGCTATAATAGGTGGTGTCGGAGCCATCATATGGCCTTTGATTTTCACTCCGAGTTCTTCATCCTTTCCAGAGTGGAGTGGGTTATGGGTAGCCATTTGGGGTATTTTATGTGTAGGAGCTATAATAGTTGGTATTATGGGTCTTTCGGGAGACGAGGATAAAGGATTAGCAGCTACAGGCCTAATTCTTGGCTCAATCTCCTTAGTTTGGCTTATATGGTCGTTTCGTGTAGCTAGCTGGATTACTGGATTCTAATCCAGGTTAATGAGTATCCCCGGGGTAGGAAGGTGACGGTGCCAGGGCGCAGGCCCGATCGAATAATAAGCTCAGTATAATGAAGAACAAAGGGATTAGTAGGGGTCAGGTCTTGCAATCCAACAGTTAAATTGCTCTTGATTTCTTGTATGCGTTATTGCAGAACCTCGTACATTAACTCACGAAACGGAAGGTAACTGTTCTCTCGGGTGTTCCTGTTTACCCTGTTTACTTTTTAGTGTGGACGGAGATGAACTTTGGGTGGGCACAGCGCAAGACAGTAACGCAATCACACCAGTTCATGGGCCAGATGGACTGCCCTCCCGCAATCCCGGACGGTATCTGAAGGATCCACCAGCGTATCATCGCCACCTTGGGTCGATTGGACCAGCTGCTTACAAGAGGTCAAGTAGCGAATATCCTGTTTTAATTCGCAACTGTAGAAGATGGGTATGCAACTGGAACACGGTCCAGCACTGCCCTATGCATGGCTCTGTTGCTTTATCAGGCCGACGTCCGGACAGGAGCGATGTTCAACCTGCAGCGTAACGTGGCCGATGTTGAACCTGTCATGCAGTATCTGCTCAGCATGTGCGCGAATTTCATCCGCTGCGCTCACCGGCATGTCGTCCACGCGGATGTGCGCTTCCATGTGATGGTCGTGTTCTCCTACTGACCAGACGTGCACGTGGTGCACGTCGCGCACCCCGGGAATCTTCTCCAGGGCCTCCTTTATCTGCGGCAACGACATGTCATGCGGCGTCCCCTCCATCAGGATGTGCACCGTCTCCTTCACGATCTCGTAGGCCTCTTTGAAGATGTACAGCCCGATGAGGAGCGTGATCACCGGGTCGAGCCAGTACACGTTCCACAGGTAGATTGCCACTCCGCCGAGGATCACCCCGACCGAGGAGATGGCGTCGGTTAGGAGGTGGAGGTAGGTCGCCTTGATGTTCATGCTCGACTTTGCTCCACGGCGCAGCAGGAGCGTTCCGATGACGTTTGCCACCAGGCCGATCGCGGCGACGATGAACATCATCTGCCCGTGGATCGGCACTGGATTGATGAACCGCTTGATCGCCTCGATGAACAGGAAGACGGTTATCACGATGAGCGCCGATGAGTTTATCACCGCGGCGAACACCTCCGCCCGCTTGAACCCGAATGTATGCCGCTCCGAGTTCGGCCTGCTTCGTAGGCGTATCGCAGCGTAGCTGATGACAATTGAGATTCCATCGCTGAAGTTGTGGATTGCATCGGAGAGGAGGGCCAGGCTTCCAGATAGCAGTCCCCCGATGATCTCGGCGGCGGTGATCACGAAGTTGAGCATCATGGTGATGAACATCCGTGTTCCGGTTACGTCACCCGTGCTATCAGCGTCGTGCATCGATCCTATTTCCGAATCACTAATGGTGATGTCCGTGCCCCTGGCCGTGCCCCTCCGGCTCGACCCACTCGATCGTCTCGAGGTTGCCGTTGATGTAGCCTTCAACCACGCTGCGAACGGGGCCGGTGGCACCGGTGATCACCTCGATTCCCAGTTGATTGAAGAAGTCCACTGCCTTCGGTCCCATCCCCCAGGCGAGGACGGCGTCCACCCCCTGAGAGTGAAGCCAATTCGGCAGGTCCCCCGGCCCGTGGTCGGCGAACGGGACATCGAGGACTTCAACCTTCGCGATCTTTCCGTCCTCCACGTCGATCAACGTGTAATGCTGTGCCCGGCCGAAGTGCTCCTCCACCTGATCGTCCAGCCCAGCAGTCCCTTGCGTTGGAATAGCGATTCTCTTCCTCATCGTTCCTCCTTATCCAAACGTGTAAAGTTTATCGGTTTTTCGCCTCAGCGCTTAATGTTAACTCCCACGGAACAGGTCCCCCTTGGCAGCGTGAATCCCGGTGTTGACCAGCGTCGTCGCCCACAGGAAGAATAGCAGGATGTAGAGCGCAAATCCGAAATGGTCGATGAGCCTTATCGAGAACCGCTCGGCGACGAGGTGGGTGGCAGCGACGTAGGCGCCGAGTGGGAATGTAAACGCCCACCATGACATGGCGTACGGAAGCTTCAGCCGCCGGATGTAGTGGATGGTCAGCATGATCGCCATCGCCACCCACCACACCCCAAACCCCCAGAAGAAGAAGCCGATGACGAAGAACGGCTCCCGGTTGGCAATGAAGCAGCAATGGGTGACGAGATTGAGAAGTGCGACCGTCCCCGCCCCGATCGGCCCGAGATTGATCCACACGGTTGGAGCGAGGACGTTTGGAAGGGGACGATGGAGGATGAACCGATACATACACATCGCAAGCAACGCTAAGTAGAGGAAGAATCCCGCTCCCCAGCCGAAGTAGTTCACGAAGATCACCCATTCGTTCGCCAATCCGCTGAAGTGGCCGATGACCAGGCTCCCGGCGATCGGGATGACGATCAACCCTACCGGAGGGATGAACCACGCCGGGTTGATATGGTCGAGCGTCACATGCTCTCCTTTGAACATGATGTAGGGGACAAGCAACCCGAATACGATGGTCAGAGCGCTTCCGATCATCCAGAACCAGGCGCCGACCTGGAAATTCTTCCCGATCACCATGAAGTCCGAGGCGAGAACGAGCATCCCCACTGGCAGAGTGGGGTAGAAGTTGGCAATGACCGGATGGTTCAGGTCACGCAGCGCGTCGGCGCGGTAGAAGATCCAGCGCAGGACGCACGGCACAAGGAGGACACCGAACAATGCCACATTGAAGTAGAACAGCCCCCGTGCGACGTACTGCAGGAACGGCAGGTAGCTTGAATAGAACATGCTTGTCATGGCAAGGATTCCGGTTCCCATCACCGAAGCGAACCAGGACGGCGTAAAGTTTTTGACCGGATTAATTGGCTCAGACATCCCTCAAATCACCCCGTTTATGATCTGCTAACTTGGGCAGTAAACTTCCCCGCCCTTTGGGCAGGGAGGTTTACGGAATCATTCGCTGGTGGAAGCATCGGTTCTGGCAATTTTTCGTTGTCTATCATGCGGCTCCTTTTGTCAGGGTTTGTAACAATGGGAGCAACTCCGCAGCGGCAGGTGATGCCACCCGCCAGTAGATGCGTACCCCATCACGGCGGGCGGAGACCAGGCCGGCACGGCGGAGGGCGTTCAGATGGCGTGAGATCCCGGATTGGTCGAGGTCAAAGTACGGCGCAATCTCGCAACCGCACATCTCTTCCCGGGACAGAAGCCGAAGAAGCTGCACTCGGATTGGGTGGGCAAGTGCCTGCCCGATCGCGGCAATCTGCTCGTCGTACGGCCTTCTGATATCATCCGTTTTCATTCATACATGCACCTTGGCGAAATGTTACATACAATCGTTCTCGCGGTCAAACTTCTTTTTCACCATCCCTGCCCACGCGCAGATGAGGAAGGCGCTTGCACTACATGTTTCCTCTTAAAGTTGATCAAGTTCTATCGAGGCTTGGCCTGAGCGGCCCAGCGATGATTCTCGATTCGAAATCGATATAATCACTCCCGGAGGGGAGATGCCGGAATTACCCGATCTTGAGGTGCTGCGTGAGGTGCTCGCCCCTAGGGTGATAGGGCGGAAGATCATCGGGGTGCGCGCGCTCCGTCCGGGGATCATCAAAACGGTGTCCCCGCCGCTTGACTCCCTCGTGGGAGAACGGTTCACCCATATTTCCCGGCGGGGGAAGCACCTCGTCCTCACCCTTCGCCCCGACCTCCACCTCGTCGTCCACCTGATGCTCGCTGGGCGATTCGTCATCTGTCGGAGCGATACCCGGCTGACCAAGGCGTCCGGGTTGGCGGTTTCATTCGCCGACGGGGAGGACCTGCGCCTGATCGAGAACGGTTCGGTCAAGCTGGTGCGAGTTTACGTGGTCGCGGATCCGATGGACGTTCCCGATGTGGCCCAAGCCGGGCTCGAGCCCCTGTCACCGGAGTTCACGGTGAGAGCACTGAGTGACATGGTGAAAGGGCGCCGGCGGCAGGCGAAGAAGCTCCTTACCGATCAGCGGATGATCGCCGGGATCGGGAGTGCGTATGCAGATGAGATCCTGTTCGCTGCTAAGATCTCTCCGATCCGCTACGTGAGCACCCTCTCCGATGAGGAGATCGCCCGTCTGCATGAAGCGATTGTAAGCGTGCTTGAGAACGCAATCCAAGAGATCCGCGCTCGCGTTGGGGATAGCTTGTTCACCGACGAGGTTCGTGACTTCCTCAAGGTCTACAAGCGGACCGGCGAGCCGTGTCCGGTGTGCGGGACCCCGATCCAGGAGATCCGCTACGCCCAGACCCGCACCTACTACTGCCCGCACTGCCAATCGGGCGATACGGCCGTCCCCGACCGGCGGAGGTGGCTCACCCGCTAACCCGGGATGATCGTGATCGAAGTACGCCTTTGCCACCCGATGGCCGCCGTTCGTCCCCCCATGCAATACGAATGACGGGCGATGACGGTATGGGAGTTGAGGACCCCAGCCCGGCGAGCTCCATCATCTCTTGCGTATCTCCTTTCCCTTCTGCCCGAGGTCTGGGGTGAACCCGCGCAGGGTCGAGCCGCCGATGAACTCACGCAGGATCGAGTTTCCCGGGATCGTCTTGCCTTCACATGGCTTGAACCAGCGCAAAAACGCGAGGAGGCGTTCGGCCTCTATCCGCTCCCGCGGGCTCTTGACCTGAAGGAGAAGCGGCTCAGCAAGCGGCTTGAGGACTGAAAGCTCATACGCCAACGCAGAGTTAAACATTACGTCCGCTTGCTCCTGATAGGGGAATATGTTCCGCTTCTCCCCGACCCGCACGCTGTCCCACAGCTTCAGCGTCGCCTCGGCGGAGTAACCGCGGTAGATGGAATCACGCACGATGCGGCGGAGCAGGCGGGTGTCAGTGGTGGAGATCCGGTTATGTCGATCGAGGTTGACCTGAGTGAGGGCGGAGACGAATATTCGAAACACCTCTTCGGCAGGGAAGTTCTTGAGCAAGTTGGGGTTGAGGCCGTGGATTCCCTCGGCGATCAGTATCTGGTCCGGGGCGAGTCGGACCGTCGGCCCGTCTTCCCGCTTTCCGGTCTTGAAGTTGTAGCGGGGTAGAGTGACCCGCTCCCCGGCGAGGAGGGCCTGGAGCTGTCTCTCCAACAGCGGGAGGTCGAGGGCCTCGAGGGAGTCGAAGTCGATCCCCTCCTTGAGCAGGACCTCACGGGGGAGGAAGTAATCGTCCATCCCGAGCGGGTAGGGGCGGAGTCCGTTGGCGAGAAGCTGCACCGCCAGGCGCTTGGAGAAGGTGGTCTTCCCGGACGAGGACGGACCAGCGATCAGGACGAGGCGGTGTTCCTCATCGTACCGGCGGGCGATTAGAGACGCGAGCTCAGCGATCCGCTGCTCATGCAGGGCCTCGGATACGAGGATCACCTCCTCGATCCTCCCGGTTTGGATCGCATCGTTCAGGGCGGCGACGTGTCTGATCCCGAGGAGCTGCAGCCACTCCCCGTACTCGGTGAACACCTCCCGCAGGGCGGTGAACCGCTGCGGGGGGAGGAGCTTAGTCGGGGCCTCACGCCGCGGGAACCGGAGGATGAACCCGCCGGGGAAGGTATCGAGCGCGAAGGTGTGCAGATACCCGGTTGAAGGGACCATGTAGCCGTAGAAGTAGTCGAGGAACCCGTTGAGCTCATATAAGTGGAGGTGATCTTCCTTGAACTCGGCGAGGAGGTTCACCTTCCCGTCCTCCCCGCGGGCGGCGAAGATCTCCCGCGCTTCCTCCACCGTCACCCGGCGACGCACGATCGGACGGTCCTCCTCCACCAGCCGCTGCATTCGCGCCTTTATCCGGGCGAGCTCGTCCGCGGTAAACGGTCCCCTCCCCTCCACCCGGCAGAAGTAGCCGCCGTAGGGGACGGAGTAGTCGATGTTCAACTTCACATCAGGGAAGAGCTCGTGCGTCGCCACGATGAGGAGGAACGACAGGCTGCGATAGTAGATCCTGATTCCGTCCGAATCGGAGACGAAGACCGGGGTAGCTGCGGTGTCGATCTCCACCGGTCGACCGAGCTCAACGAGCTCATCGTTGACGATGGCCGCCACCGGAGGATCGCTCGCTCCAGGGTAGGCGGTCCGAAAGAACTCAAATAGCGGTGTCCCTTTCGGCCCCTCGAACGTACGTCCGTCCGGGAGCTTTACCTGGACGTTCTTCCTCTCCCGTGCCTTACGGATCTTTGCCTGTGCCATCCTCATCCTCCATGAAGGGAGGTTCACTCTACCCTGTAGCGGAAGAGGTGTCAAGCCCTCCCTCTTGGTGCGCCAGGAGATCGTCACCAGGCTAAGGACGACGGAAAATGAACCGGCGTTCCTTGACCGTTCTCGGGCTGCGGTAACGGCAATGCTGTCTTCGTTGGGCCAATCGGACGGAAACCCTTCGGTCAGTTGTACCTTCAGTAATGTATGATCACGGGCGTTGGAGTGAGCTACGCGAGTTAGAGTCCACGTACGTGGTGTAACTATTCGCAACCGCAAGCAGGGTCAAAGTAAAAAATCTCGCAGCAAGCTGCGGAGCATCCAGCGAAGGTCTTTCACGACAATAGAAAAGAAATTGACAACCGCCACTCTTTGATGTACTATGTTATGAAGCTATAGAATTTTTGTGTTGATGTGGAGGTGAAACCATGAATTCGCCGTGGAAGAAGCGACGAGAGATTCCTGACCCACAAGTACGAGATGCTGCTGATCAGTTCGATAACGCACGGCTCTTGCTAGCAGCACAACCCCCTGGATCTGGCCTCCTGCTACCGTTGCTCAACAACGCCATCATTGCTATTGAACTGTATCTCAAGTCTCTCGGATCCATAGTAGTCTGCACCCCAAATCCAGGCTTTCCGGAATGCTCAATTGTCACCGCCGAGGCAGAGGTCAAGGGCCACGGCCTCATCGATATCCTTGAAAGTATTCCAGATGATATCCGTCAGGCTTTGGAGCAAGAGTACGCAGCGAAACATACTGGTAGAATGTTGCGAGATGATCTCAACCAGTACGAAGGGCTCTTTATCACTTCCCGCTACGCTTTTGAGAAAGGCAAGAGCTTAGACAGGTATCCGCTCCCAACCCTGATGGATTTGTGCTCATTCCTTCGGGATTTCGTCTCGAAAATGAAGCCGTTTGACCGAATCGAGTGGTGAAGGGGAGAATCCACCATGATAGGCAACGAGGTCTAAGCTTTAGGGATATCTTGTAACCTGAATCCGTGG
>JAGGSO010000144.1 GCA_021159055.1 Candidatus Bipolaricaulota bacterium
GCTCCCACTGAGATCGCCGCACCGGGAACTGACGCCCTGGCGGTGGCGCACGCCAACGCCCTCGATCGGATCGTCCTCGACGACGGGAGTTCGACCAAGAACCCTGATCCGATCCCCTATCCGGCTTCCGGGCTCTCCGCGACCGACACCTTGCGGGACGGAGATGCAATCCAGGGGGTGCAAGGGGTCGTCACCTATTCCTACGGGTCTTATCTCATCGAGCCGATCACCCCACCGGAGTTCCTGTTCCTCAACCCGAGGACCACCGCCCCGGCCCCGGTCGGGGGTACGCTGCGCGCGGCGAGCTTCAACGTGGAGAACTACTTCAATGGGGACGGGTGTGGGGGAGGGTTTCCCACCGCGCGCGGGGCGGTCAACCTGCGGGAGTTCGAGCGGCAGCAGGACAAGCTCGTGAAGGCGCTCGTCGGGCTCCACGCCGATGTGATCGGCCTCGCCGAGATCGAGAACGACGGGTTCGGGCCGGGAAGCGCAATCCACGACCTGGTGGCCGGGATGAACGCCGCCGCACCGATCGGGACGAGCTACGACTACGTCCGCCTGCCCGTCGACCAGGTGGGGACCGATCTGATCACCTGCGCCATCGTCTACCGCACCCAGACCGTCGCCCCGGTGGGGGAGGCGAAGTTCTTGCTCGCTGGCCTGCCGGAGATGAACCGCCCGCCGGTCGCTCAGACGTTCATGCAGAAAGGGAGCGGGGCGAAGTTCACCGTGGTGATGAACCACTTCAAGTCGAAGAGCTCGCGCGGGGCGTACGGGGACGACGCCGACCAAGGGGACGGGCAGGGGGCGTGGAACCACAACCGGACCGAGGCAGCGAAGGCGCTTTTGAACTGGATCGCGACCGACCCCACCGGAAGCGGTGATCCGGACGTCCTGATCATCGGCGACCTGAACGCCTACACCCGCGAGGATCCGATCACGACCATCCTCTCCGCCGGTTATGTCGACCTCCTCTCCCGCTCCGGGGATGGACCCGATTACACCTACGTGTACAAGGGGGAGGCCGGATGCCTTGATCATGCCCTCGCCTCGACGAGCCTCGCCCGCCAGGCGACCGGAGCGGCGGTCTGGCACATCGACGCGGACGAGCCGCCGGCTCTCGGGTACGGGACGGCGTACAAGTCGGCCGATCAGCTCGTCTCCCTCTACCGGAACGACCCGTACCGGTCCTCGGACCACGACCCGATCGTGATCGGGTTCGACCTCAAGTAAGGGGATTTGCCCCCGTTTTCGGAGGATGGGATAATGGGAGGAAAGGAGGTAGCCATGAAGAAGGTGGTGCTAGGGTTGGTGCTGGTGGCGGTGGCCCTGTTCGGGGCGGTCGCAGTGGGAAGCTCGCTCAAGTTCCTGGGATCCTACGAGATCCCGACTGACGAATGGTTCTACGGGACGATGCAGGTGGGAGGGATCTCTGGCCTGGCTTACGATGCGCAGCGGGACGTCTACTACGGGATCTGCGACGACCGCGGCGGGACCGGGACCCCGGGGCGGCTGTACACCCTGCGGATCGACGTCGATAGAACCGGGATTCACAACGTGCAGGTCCTCGGGGTGACGTTCCTCGACTCCGACCCGAATACCCCCGGCGTGCAGCCATACCCGGCGAAGGGGATCGACGCCGAGGAGGTGCGCCTCACCCCGGACGGCCAGCTCATCATCTCTTCGGAGCGCGATCTCGACGGCAATCCCTGGATTCGTAGGTTCGCTCTGGATGGGGTGCTGCTGGAGGAGATCCCGCTCCCGGATAAGTTCATCCCCGGGGAGACCAAGGGGGTCAGGAGCAACCTCGCGTTCGAGGGGTTGGGGCTGATCCCGGACGGGAAGACGCTCTACGCGGTGAACGAGCAGGCACTCGTGCAGGACGGGGACAATTCAACAGTCGATCACGGGACGCCGGTGCGGATCGTCGACTTCGACCTGAGCGGGGAGACCCCGGCGGATGTGGCCGAGTACGTGTACGTGACCACCAAGATCTTCGCCGCTCCCACCTCGGGAACCTACGCGGACAACGGGGTCTCCGGGATGCTCTACATCAAGCCGTACATGCCGGAGTACGACCTGCTCGTGATGGAGCGCTCGTACTCGAGCGGGGTGGGGAACGATATCAAGCTGTTCGGGGTGAACCTCACCGGGGCGATGGATGTGAAAGACGTGTTCGCCCTTCCCTCTCCGTTCACCGGAACCCCGGTGCAGAAGACCCTGCTCGTGCGGGTATCCGCCCTGAAGGAGCTGTCCGACATCGCGGTCAATCCGGATAACATGGAGGCGGTCGCAATCGGGCCGCAGCTGGCGAACGGCCACTACACCCTGATCGTGGCGAGCGACAACAACTTCAACAAGCATGAACGCAACTTGTTCCTGGCGTTCGAGATCGTACCTTAAGCGACGCATCCCGCCGGGAGTAACGCCTCTCGGCGGGACGCTTCATTAGAGGAAACTAATATGCGCACCATGCAGGCGATGGTCCTCGAGCGGCCGGGTGAGCCGCTCCGGCTCAAGGAAATGCCGATTCCAAGCCCTGGGGAGAACCAGGTGCTGCTCAAGGTCGCGGCGTGCGGGATCTGCCGGACCGACCTTCACATCTTCGACGGGGAGCTCCCGCACCCGAAGCTCCCGTTGATCCCGGGACACGAGATCGTCGGCCGGGTGGTCGAGCGCGGCGCTGGAGTGACCCGGTACCGGATCGGGGACCGAGTCGGGGTCCCGTGGCTCGGGTACACCTGTGGAACCTGCCGCTATTGCCGCAGCGGCAGGGAGAACCTGTGCGAGAACGCTAGATTCACCGGCTACACGATCGACGGGGGCTACGCCGAGTATGCGGTCGCCGACGTGCGCTACGCGTTCCCGATCCCGGCGCGATACCCCGACGCCAACGCCGCTCCGCTCCTGTGCGCCGGGCTGATCGGCTACCGTGCCTATCGGATGACCGATGATGCTGAGAGGATCGGGTTGTACGGGTTCGGAGCGGCGGCACACCTCATCGCCCAGGTCGCGGTCCACCAGGGAAGGAAGGTGTACGCGTTCACCCGCCCCGGCGATCGGGAGAAGCAGGCATTCGCCCTCCGCTTGGGAGCGAGCTGGGCCGGGGATTCCACCGCCCTTCCCCCGGAGCCGCTCGACGCGGCGATCATCTTCGCCCCGGTCGGAGCGCTCGTCCCTGCCGCCCTGCGCGCCCTCGACAAAGGCGGCACGGTCGTCTGCGCCGGGATCCACATGTCCGAGATCCCCGCGTTCCCCTACGACATCCTGTGGGAGGAGCGGAGGATCGTCTCGGTCGCCAACCTCACCCGCCGCGACGGGGAGGAGTTCATGGCGATCGCGCAGGAGTTTCCGATCGAGACCCACGTCACGGAGTTTCCACTCGCGGAGGCGAACGCGGCGGTTGCGGCCCTCCGCGCTGGCCGGATCAAAGGAGCCGCGGTCCTGATCCCATAAGACTTCCGGTTGCATCTTTCCCCAGGATCGTATAGCCTCGGGAAAACTGCGGATTCGAAAGGAGGAACATGCGCCTTGTCAGGTTCATCCATCCCCGGTCGTCCGAACCGACCGCCGGGACCCTCGTCGGGGAGACGGTTCGGTCTGATGCCGGGGAGTTTCCCGCCGCCGCGGTCAGGCTCCTTCCCCCGTGCACCCCGACGAAGATCATCTGCCTCGGGCGTAACTACGCCGCTCACGCGAAGGAGCTCGGGAACGAGGTTCCGGAACGCCCTATCTTCTTCTTCAAGCCGCCGTCCGCGGTGATCGGACCGGATGAGGAGATCGTCCCCCCGGACAGTCCCCGGATCGACTACGAGGCCGAGCTCGCCGTGGTGATCGGAAAGCGGTGCCGAAACGTCGAGCCGAGCGCCGCACTGGACGTCGTCCTCGGGTATACGTGCATGAACGATGTCACCGACCGGGCGGTACAGAGCTGGGAGAAGAACTGGGTGCGAGCGAAGGGGTTCGACACCTCCGCCCCGCTCGGGCCGGTGATCGTCACCCCCGACGAGATCTCGGGCCCGTTCCGGGTGATGTCACGGGTGAACGGAGAGCTGCGCCAGGACGGTTCGACCGCTGATTTGATCTTCCCGATCCCGGAGATCATCGCCGAGATCACCTCCCGCATCACCCTCGAGCCCGGCGACGTGATCGCAACCGGGACCCCTCCCGGCGTCGGCCCGCTCCACCACGGGGATGTCGTGGAGGTCGAGATCGAGGGGATCGGAATCCTGCGCAACCGCGTCCGCTAGTAGTCCCAGCGCTGCTTGATCGCGTCCGGGCCGATCCCCCATGGGTCGGTTCCGAGCCGGATGTAACCGGATAGCTCGGGATTAACCGCCGTTTCGGCGACGGCGTACAGTGTCCCGTCGATCGTCCATACCCCGGTGGTTCCGGGGAGATCGTCTAGCTCTGCCTGGGTGATGGGGACGAGCCCGAGGACGTGGTCCGGGGTGCCGTCGGCATCGGTGTCGACGAACGCCATCGTTACGTGATACTCGAGCGCCCGCACCAAGCTGACGTATAGGATCGTCGTGTCCTCGCAGTCCCCCTTTCCGTCGACGAGGGTCTCGATCGGATAGAGCGGGTACTCCATCCCGGGTTGGTCCTCGACGTAGCGGATCGAGCCCTGGACAAAGGCGAGGATGTAGTCGAGCACCCCGATCCGCCCGCCGGTCGCGCGGGCCTGGAGGGCGTCCGCAAGGTCGGAGAGGGTCGGGTCGTCCACCGGCTCGATGACGTAATCCCCGTAGTTGTAGTTGTCGATGAGCGGATGGCGGACCTGGTTGTGGTAGCGGAGATAGAGGGACTCGGGGATCAAAAACTCGAGGTACTGCGGCTCTCCGTCATAGTCCCAGTGGTAGCGGCGGAGGATCTTTCCCTCCGGGACCGGGAGGACGTTCACCTCCGCGGACGCGCTCGCTTCCCCGCCACGGGGATCGACCACCCGCAGGGTGATGGTATATTCCCCCGGGGAGGAGAAGGTGTGCTTGACCACCGTTCCGCTCCCGGTCGTTCCGTCGCCGAAGTCCCAAACGAAGCTGAGCCTGTCCCCGTCGGGGTCGTACGAACCAGAGGCGTCGAACGAGACCGTGAGCGGGGCGTAGCCCTGCTCTAAGTCGATGGTGAGCGCGGGGACCGGGGGATTGTTTTCCGGCTGAAACAGGCACCCGGAGAGGATAACGGTCCCCAAGAGGATCAGCCCGAGCTTCCACCAGCGAACTTTCATCGTCGCACGGCGTTCAGCCCTGAGATGGGAAGAGCCCGACCAGCTCCCGCACCTGCCGCATGTTCTCCCGTGCGATCCGCCGCGCCCGCTCCGCGCCGGCGGCGAGGATCTCCTCCACCTCTCCCGCTGCGGCCAGCTCGGCCCGCCGCTCCTGAATCGGACGGAGCACCCGCATCAGGCTCTCGAACACCACATCCTTCAGGTGGGAGTACATCAGGGTTCCGGCATCGTATTCCTTCCGCAGTGCGGCCGCCGTCTCCGGATCAGCGGCAAGCTCGAGGATCTCGAACAGATTCGCCACCCCCGGCGACATCTCCTTCCCGCGTGGGCCGATGTCGGTGACCGCGGAGCGGATCTTCTTGCGGATCGACGCCTCGTCCTCCATCACCCCGACGTAGTGCGCCTCTCCCGCGCTCTTGCTCATCTTCTTCTCCGGGTCGGCGAGGGACATGATCCGCGCCCCGCGCCGCGGGAGGAGCGGAGCCGGCTCGGGGAAGAACTCCCCGAACCTGGAGTTGAATCGGCGCGCGATCCGCCGCGACAGCTCCAAATGCTGAACCTGATCCTTCCCCACCGGGACCTCCTCCGCGCGGTAGAGGAGGATATCCGCCGCCTGAAGGACAGGATAGTTGAACAACCCGGCGGAGACGAACTTCCTCCCGGCTGACTTGTCCTTGAACTGGGTCATCCGGGTGAGATCCCCGTAGGAGGTGACGCAGCCGAAGATCCAGGCGAGCTCAGTATGCTCGGGGACGGCTGATTGCACGAACAGGATCGACCTTTCCGGGTCGATTCCGCAGGCGAGGAGGTCGAGGGCCATGTTGAGCGACGAGCTGCGAAGGACCTTGGGATCGACCTCGACCGTGATCGCGTGGTAGTCGACGATGCAGTAGATGCAGTCGTGATCCTCCTGGAACGCGACCCAGTTCCGGATCGCCCCGAAGTAGTTCCCGATGTGAAGCGTTCCGGTCGGCTGGATCCCGGAGAAGACGCGTTTCATCCTTCCACCTCCCCGTCCTGATTCTGCTGAAGTATACGCGCTCGCCGACGAGGTGTGCAACGGTTTTGCCAATCCGGCTCGATCCCGTATCATTAAAACGATGGCGAGAAAACTGGGAGCGATCATCCTGGCCGCGGGGAAGGGGACCCGCATGCGCTCGAAGCGCCCCAAGGTCCTCCATCCGGTCTGTGGCCGCCCGATCCTGGACTACGTGCTCGCGGCAGTGCGGGGACTCGACCCAGCCCAGGTGATCGTGGTGGTGAGCGATCCCGCGGTGCGGGAGGCGTTCTCCGCCGCAGGAGTGACCTTCGTCGACCAGGCAGAACCCCGCGGCACCGGCCACGCCCTCCTTCAGGCGCGGGGGAAAGCGACGCCCCCTACCCTCCTCGTCCTCCCCGGTGATGTTCCCCTCATCACATCTTCAGTCCTCAGCGACTTCCTCGAACAGCATGAGAAGGAGAGAGCCGATCTGACGGTGCTCTCTGTGATCCTCCCTGCACCGGGGAGCTACGGGCGGATCGTGCGGGACCAAGACGGGCACCCGACGCGGATCGTGGAGGCGCGCGACGCTACCGCGGACGAGCTCGGGATCACCGAGGTGAACACCGGGATCTACGCCCTGCGCAACGACCCGTTCCTATGGGAATCACTGGCCGGGCTCGGGACGGGAAACGCGCAGCGCGAGTACTACTTGACCGACCTCGTCTCCCGCTACGCCACGGCCGGAAGGCGGGTGGCGGCGGTCCCGACCCCGGAGCCGGCAGCGGTGATGGGAGTAAACTCCCGCGCCGAGCTCGCTCGGGCGGAGGGGATGATGCGGGATCGGATCGCGGCGGAACTGATGGAAAGCGGGGTGAGGATCGTCGATCCCGCTCACACCTACCTCGAACCAGGAGTGAAAGTGGGCATGGAC
>JAGGSO010000145.1 GCA_021159055.1 Candidatus Bipolaricaulota bacterium
CCTCCGGGAGGCCGATGCGGGCGTTCTCGCTTGCAATTCGGATATCGCATGCCAACGCAAACTCAAGCCCGCCGCCGAAGCACAGTCCGTTAATCGCTGCGACAAGGATCAACGGGCTGGCCTGCATGCGGTTGAACAGCCCCTGGATCCGTTTGGAGAAATCCCGTGCCTCAGCAGGAGAGAGCTCCATCATCTCCACTCCGTCCGCCCCCCCGATGAAGTACTCGTCTCCCGCACCGGTGTAAACTACGGCGCGGGTGGTGCCGCTCTCCAGGTGCTCCAGGTGACGCGTCACCTCATCGATAAGCTCGGAGTCGAGGGAGTTGCGGTCCCCGGTGCGGTTGATCTGCGTCCAGCATATCCCGTCCGATTCGCGGGAGATCAGGTGCGGAAACCGATCTTGCATCGTGCCTCCTTTAGATGACCAATCCTCCGTTGGGGCTGAACACCTGGCCGGTGAAGAAATCAGCGGCCGGGCTCACGAGGAACGCGACCAGACCGGCGATTTCCTCCGGGGTGCCGAACCGCTTGAGCGGCGTCTGCCGCAGGATGCGCTCCTTGAACTCGGGGTCGATCTTAGCGAGCATCGGCGTGGTCACGTATCCGGGCGCGATCACGTTCGCACGAATGTTGTAGCGTGCCACCTCCCGCGCCAGCGTCTTGGTCAGCTGGATCACCCCACCCTTGCTTGCACTGTAGTGGAGTGCACCCGGGGTGGGAATGAGCCCGGCTACCGAACTGAAGTTGATGATCCGGCCGGTTCGGTGCTCCTTCATCCACCGCACCGCCGCCCGGCAGGAGTAGAACGTCCCGTCCAGGTTGACCGCGATCATCCTCCTCCACTGTGCATCGGTCATATCCTCGATAAACACCGTCGGATCGAGGATCCCGGCTGCGTTTACCACGACGTCTAACCGGTCGGTGCACTCGCGTAGTTGAGCAAACAGCTTCTCCACCGCGGGGCTCTGGGAGACGTCCAATTGAAATCCACTTGCCGCACCTCCAGCAGCGGAGATTTCGGCGGCGACTCGTTCCGCTTGCGCATGGTCAAGATCGGCGATAAATACATCGAGGCCACGTCGTCCTAACTCCACGGCCGCGGCGCGTCCCATCCCCGAGCCTCCGCCGATGATGAGGACGGTCCTACATTCCTCTGTATGCATCGCCCCCCTTCTTTCTCCCTAAAGATCACGGAACAGCTCGTACGCCTTCCTCGACTTTCCCGTGGGGAAGATCACGACCTCGTCGGAAGAGAGCTGGGCAAATATCCCCTGTACTACCTCTTCCGGAGTATCCATCCGGTCCTTTAGCCGCTCGACCATCCCTGCCATCCTCTCTGCCCCGATGCTTTTCCGGTAGAAGTCGGTGTACACAAGCTGGGGACAGACAACCTTGACAGCGATCCCGGTCCCTTCCAGATCTCGACGCAGCCCGCGGGTGAATCCGACCACCGCGTGCTTCGCCGCGACGTATGGGGTCACGTTCGCCGAGTGAGCGACGACCCCGCCGATGGATCCAATATTGAGGATCATCCCAGAGCCTTGACGTTTCATGATCGGGATGACGAGCTGAGTGAGGAAGAAGACAGCGAATACGTTGACCTCGAACAGACGGCGGATATCGGCCTCGCTTGCATGTTCGATCGGCCCGTACATCCCGATTCCGGCGTTGTTGACCAGGATATCGATTCTCCCCCACCGGCGGAGCGTTTCCTCCACCAGGGTCTTTCTCTCCTTGTCCTGCGTGACGTCGCACCGGACAGGGAGGGTCTCATTCGGGCATTCCTTCGCGATCTCTTCCAGCTTTTCGCGCCGGCGGGCAGCAAGGGCCACGCGCACTCCCTGCTCGGATAAGGCGCGTGCCAGCACCGCGCCGATCCCTGCGCTCGCCCCGGTGACGATCCCGACCTTCCCGCTAAGCTCCATGCAATTAGTACACTCCTCCTTTACGGGATCAGCCCTCCGTCGACGCTCAGGACCGCGCCGTGGACGTAGTCTGACTCATCCGAGGCAAGGAACAGGTAAGCGTTTGCAATATCGCGTGGGGTCCCCAGTCGACCGAGAGGGGTCTTCTCCCGCATCATCGCCAGCACCTTCTCCGGAACGGAGCTCGTCATCTCCGTCTGGGTGAACCCAGGGGCGACGGCGTTGACGTTTATTCCCTTACGCCCGAGCTCACGCGCCCAGACCTTGGTCATCCCGATGATTCCCGCCTTGGTCGCCACGTAGTTCGTCTGTCCGAAGTTGCCGTACAGGGCGACGACAGAGGCCACGTTGATGATCTTTCCCTTCCCCTGGTCGATCATGACCGGAGCGACCGCCTGCGTCATGTTGAACGTCCCCTTCAGGTTCACCTTGACCACAAGGTCAAAGTCCTCCTCTGTCATCTTCACCAGGCGCGCGTCGCGTACTATACCAGCATTGTTGATCAGAATGTCGATGCGGTGGAACCTCTCCACCGTCTGTTCGACCGCGCGGTTGCAGCTCTCCCGGTCGGTCACATCCACCCGAACGAACAGGGCTTCGCCGCCGGCCGCCTCGATCGCGGCGGCCGTCTCCTGCCCGGAATCGACCACGTCGCAGATCACGACCTTCGCTCCCTCCCGGGAGAACAGGACCGCCGTCTCGCGCCCGATCCCCCGCGCGGCTCCGGTGATGATCGCCACTTTGTCCTTCAGTCGCACGTCCTTTACCTCCTTTCTCATACCCAGCGGAACAGCGCGGTCGAGAGGACGAATCCGGCCCCCGAGGTGCAGAAGGCGATCAGGTCCCCCGATTCGATCTTGCCCTGTTCGAGTGCGTCGTACAGCGCCATGAACACGGATGCGGAACCAGCATAGCCGAACTTGTCCGCCACCCAGTGTGTTCTCTCCATCGGTAGGCCCAGTACCTCCAGGGTCGCCCGCACCGTTGCCAACTCGACCTGATTCATCAACACCAGCTTGAGATCATGTGGTTCATACCCAGCCTGGGCCATCGTCTCCCGGAGAAGCTTGGGCCAACGGACGAGGTTGAAGTCGGGGGGGACGCGATGGCCGTTCTCATGGAAGCGAAGGAAGTGCTGTTTCCGCTCCACCATCTCGCGGGTCACCGGGCGCGCGGTTCCCAGGTATATCCCGTACGTATCCCAATAATCTCCCTCGGTCATCATCTTGGATGCCAAATAGCCCGGACCGTCGGCTGGAGTAAGGACCACCGCTCCCGCCCCGTCGCTGAACAGCATCCCCAACACCTTGGACGCCGACTGCGAATAAGGGCTCCAGTCGAGCCACTTGGTCATCCCATATGCGCCGATCACCACTACGTTGTTGATTGACGGATCGAGCGCGATGTAGTTCGATGCGATTGCCAATGCTATTGTCTCATCGGTGCACGCTGCGTTGATATCGAACGACCCGGCGTTGACCGCGCCCAGCTTGTGTTGAATGATCGCTGAGGTGGGAGGGGTGACGAAGTCCGGGGTGTCGGTGGCGAGGATGATCAGGTCGATGTCCTTCGGGGAGAGTCCCGCTTGATCGAGTGCGTTACGCGCCGCTTGGACAGCCATGTCGGATGTAGCCTCGCCGGCAGCGGCGCGGTAGCGGACTCCGATCCCCTTCTCCTTCAGGTACTCCTCTACGTCGTAATCCATCAACGCTGCGAGTTCGGCGTTAGTGATCCGTTCGGCGGGAAGATACATCCCTACTCCAGCGATTTTTGTGTATTGAAACGGTTTTGACATCTGTTTACTCCTCAGGTGGAGGCGCAAGGACGATCGTCGCCCGGCCGTCCGGCAGTATCTCGGGCATGGGCACCAGCTCCATTCCCACCCGCAGCTCTTTTCGGGGAATCCCTGGGATCCAACCCATAACTCGGACCCCGTTTTTCAACTCCACGATCCCCACCGGCGCGGGATGGTACTCGTAGCTTGCGAACGGTGCTGCGGTTGAGAGATCGGGTGTGAAGTGCTCCGGTGGGACGAAAATCGCGGTGAACGAGACCAACTTTCCTGTTCCGTTCAGCTCTATCCACTCCATCTGATCGGACAGGCAGCGGGAGCAGTCGTGCCGGGGCGGATAGTAGATCCTGCCGCACTCTTTGCATCTGGTGGCGAGGATCACACCGCGTTCGAGACCGGCGGCGAACTCACCGACCTTTGTGTGCTCAACGAGAAGCGAGAAGTCTCTAAATTCCATGGTTAACTCCTTAGTCGCGTCTGAAGATGTGCACTGCGGAGTGCTGCCCGTTTCCCCCTACGTTATGGGAAAGGCCGATCCGCGCATTGGGGACCTGACGACCGTGATCGGCCTCACCGCGCAGCTGTTTGGTGATCTCCACCGCCATCGCCACCCCGGTGGCTCCGATTGGGTGCCCCTTGGACTTCAGTCCCCCGTCAACGTTCACTGGGATGTCGCCGCCGATGTACGTCCTCTTCTCCTCGATCATCTTTCCGCCCTCACCCTTTTTGCAGAAGCCAAGATCCTCGTAGGCCACAATCTCGGCGATGGTGAAGCAGTCGTGCACCACCGCCACGTCCACGTCACGGGGTTCGATGCCTGCCATCGTATACGCCTGTTGCGCCGCTTCGACTGTGGCGTCGATGGTTGTCAGGTCGCGCCGATCCATCAGCGACAGGGTATCGGTCCCCAATCCGAGGCCGGTTATCCAGACCGGATCATTATTGAACCGCTTGGCCAACTTCTCGGAGGCAAGGACGATCGCCGCCGCTCCGTCGGAGATGAGACAGCAATCGTAGAGTTTGAGCGGATCGGCGACCGTTCGGGAACTCAGGGCCTTCTCCAGGGTGATCTCCTTTCGCATGTGGGCGTAGGGATTCAGTGCACCATAGTGGTGGTTTTTCACCGCTACCATCCCGAGCTGCTCCTCGGTTGTTCCGTATTTCGCCATGTGGGCGCGCGCGATGAGCGCATAGTAGCCGGGGAATGTCATCCCGAACGGATACTCCCAGATGAAGTCCCCCGCTCGTCCCAAAACGTCGGTCACCGCTGCGGTCGATACCTCAGTCATCTTCTCCGCACCAACAACCAGGACGACGTCCGCAAGCCCAGAGGCCACCGTCATCCATCCTGTGCGCACGGCCATGCTCCCTGAGGCGCACGCCCCCTCGACGCGGAAGCTCGGTTTCGGATAGAAATTTAGGTAATCGACAATCTGTGAAGATGGCTGTAGCGCAAAGCTTAGCTCGTCGGACGCGACGCTGACCACCATCGCCTTCACTTCATCCAGCGTGATCCCCGCATCGGTAAGGGCTCCTTTCACCGCCTCGAATGCGAGTTCTCGGAGTGAAGCATCGGAGCGCTGGCCGAATCGGCTTTGTCCGATGCCGATAATCCCCACCTTATCCATCATTCCTCCCTTCTACCAGGGATGCCCCTCTCGGTGAAATGACACCTGATTCAGGTTTCACTCTAGCACAAATCCCTACCGCAAGTCAACCCCTCGAAGTGCCTCATTGAAAAAGTTACCGAAGCCAGGGCGAATTCCTCAAAATTTGGGTTACCTAATCTGGAAGGAGGAAAAGGTGACCCGCAACAGCATCGAGGAACTGATTAAGTCCTGGAGGTCTAGAAGTAGTTTCAAAACCCTGCTTGCAGCGGTACAATAGGAGGTATGAGGGG
>JAGGSO010000146.1 GCA_021159055.1 Candidatus Bipolaricaulota bacterium
CCGCAGCTGATCGTGGGGCTCCGATACCGCCGGATGCAGGAGATGTTCGTTGCAAGCCCTATAGGGCCAGTGCCCTACGCTCTAGGAACCGCTATCTCCCGCCTTCTCTATGTCTTACCCTTAATCGTATTGGTCTTAGCCCTGCTAGTGCTAACGGGACTCCCCGTGGGGAAGCTTCCGCCAATCCTTGCGGTCCTCTCCGTGACGTGGCTCATCGGTAGCATGCTGGGGTTTACAGTAGCTACTTACGTGCGCAATCCTATGCATATTTCCGCTGTGTCCAACCTCCTGGGCCTGCTCCTCACGTTGATACCTCCGGTCTACTACCCTTTGAGCCTAGTACCAAAGAGTGTGCAGTGGCTTGCCTTACTTGTGCCCACCACTCACGCAGCCCAGTTGGTCCGGATCTACGTTGGCGCTGTGCGGGTCAAGGCTGGAAGTCTGGCCTTGAGCTGGGCCGTCCTGGGAGCATACGCTGCACTCTTTCTCCTGCTGGTAGCTACCCGGGCACGCTGGCACGAACCGTGATTGGGTACAACGGACGCACTGACACATTCAACAACAGCTAGAAAGCATGATTCGAAATCACCCCGCCTACGGGTCTTGTAAGATCATCTCGGAAAGCGAGGTGATGGATGTGGAAAAGGCAAAGACTATTCAAGTTCCAGGTCGTACTGGAAGCGCTGAAATATCACTGGCCGGGTTAGTATCCCCGGGGCAGGAAGATACTGAAAGGCGGCACTCAAGGATGGAAAATGTGAGCTAAAAATCAAGCTCAAATTCGATGGAGAGCTCATCCAGCCCCAGCTTCGTGCATGTGAGATCTATGTCGAATGAAATCAGGTCGTTCTCCCAGTAGCTCTCTACCTCGTATTCTTCGTCGTCAAGGTCGAAGGAGAGGTCAAGATCCCATCTTGTATCACCGGTCACGTAGCGCTTCATGGTGCAAGAGATCTGCTGCTTTATGAAGTCGAGACCAACCTTCCAGCCCTGGGCGTAGAAGGATACCTTCGCGGTACTGGTGGTGAGTGGCTGTGTCGCCTCGATGACGATATCAGCCTCGTACCCGCTGTCCTCCGTAGCCTCGTATTCGCCGTACCATTCATACTCACCCGCTTCGCCCTCCTCCCAGTCGAAGGAGAACTCCGCCCACACCTTATCTGCGCTGAAATCCCGGTCATAGCTCCACGCGGTAAGGTGCAGATCATCATAGGTGAATGAGAAGTCCCCGAGGGATGTCTTCCCCGTTAACAACTGCTCGCAGCTCACCTGACCATCGGTCGCTGATGGATCAATATTGATCGTCGATCTCAGGGTCCATCCCGAGAGGGGAGAGAAGGTGGCCTTCCCCTTGAAGGATGAGAAACTGAACAGCTCAGTGAACTCCGGCGTCAGTTGCACGCTGAATTCATCAGTCTCATATGAGACATCCAGCGACCATGAGAATGGGTCCCCGGCTTCGATGGTCGGGATCAACTTCACCTCCCACGGATCCTTCCGGTAGCGCCATTCCAGGCGGCAGGTGTCAAACCCATCCACATCGAACTGCAGCTTCCACTTGAGGCGATAGGGTCGTTCCTCCCAGGTGCATGAAAGCTTTGCTCTGTCCAGACCGTCCTCTTGTAATCGCAGATTTGCTGTCATTTCAGTGGTATTAGCTAGTTCCAAGTCTATGTTGAACTGCGAGGTTAGAGAGAGTGAGTTGTCGGTGAAGTCCCAGTCCAGGTCCTGCCTTAAATAACCTGACGGATTCACGGTCCAAGCACTAAAATTCACGCCGCATAGCACACACAACAGGGCGATCATGATTCCAGCCCGTTTCATTGCCCAACGATCATAGCGGGATCAACGGGCACAGACAAGCATGCAGTGCCAGTGGGAACTACCATTGAATCCTACAGGCGCCGACAATTATCCAAGGAAGTGCCGGCGCATCGCAGCTCTTGTGATAAGCTCCGAGAGAGACGGTTTCCCATCCTCGGTCCGCAAACTGGCTAGGATCGCCCCGGTGATCTCGCGGTGCTCCTCGTCGACATCGACGGGGAACGTGTTCAATGCCTCGTGGACCTCCTCCTGCGCAACGGTGGGCAGGTACTGCAGGTTCTTTTCATTGAGGTAACGGAGGCTATCCCCCATGTCTTGTTCCAGATGGGGATAGACCGAACGAACAAACGCAAGCTCTTCACGATTGAGGGCGCTGAGCCCGAGGATCTCTGGAGGCACGCCGACCGAGTAAAGGGCGGCGCAGAACTTGATCGCCCGCGGGAGGTGGACGTGTGAGTACCCGTTTAATTCCCGCGAGTAGCCGAAAAGACCGATGTGGAGCTTTCGAGCCCGCCGCGGCGGGACATAAGCCCCGATTTCGTTGACCAATGGAGCGAGGACGCGAACACTTTCCGCATAGCGCTTCGCCACTTTATCGATGATTTCCAGACATCGCGGCTCGTCGACTTCCTCCGCAGGGCCACGTGAGGCTCCATTGATCAGTTCAACGGCGCGCCGCACCTCATCTTCGGGATAGTCGTACTTGAAGGCTGACTGGATCGTGAACGTCTGAACCGACGGGTACTCGGCCAACACCTCCCGCACCCTGTCCGGTCGCAGGTTTCCGCGAAACGGGGAGGAACCCGCCCCGAGGATCGGGAGAATCTCGATCCCCATCTTCCTCTCCAGCCTTTCCAGTCGCTGGAGCGCGACCTTTTCGAGGAGGACCGCGCCGATCTGTCCGTAGTTCAGGGCCGGATCACTCCGGGCCAAGAACACCCGTTGCTGGGCTACATCCTTGTCACGGAGGTACTCCTCGACAATGCGATCCGCCTCCAAGAGCCGTTCCTTGTCTTCGAGAAGAGGGATCACCTCGATCGTATCCGGTCGGAAGTTTCCCAACCAGCGACCAACAGCGATATCGTAACAACGCTGTTTCTCCTTGCCGCCGACAAATTCCTTGTAATAGTAGTAGACCCGGTTGAGCTCTTCCGCGCTGGTCGTCATGGGAAGGATGACCTCGAAGATGGGGTAGGGAGCCGTTTCACCGTAAAACGAGCGAGCGGTATCGAACGAGCGGGGAATGCTCTCCAGTGTCTCCAGAAGTACTTTCGCTTCTAGCTTTTCTACGCGAGGGTTTGGAACACGGAGTGTGAGACGCAGGTCCTGGCCCAAGCGTTTTCTCCTGAAGAATCCCGCATAGCGCGAGAGAAGCTTCTTGACGACAAAACCATCGACTTCCTTCCCTTCGTAGTCCCACATCTGCTCCGTGCAGCCAAGGTGGGAATAGGCGTAGTAGGCCTCCCTGATTTCCGCTTCACCTTGCACCACCGGATGATCGGCGAAGAACGGCGGCTGTACGTTGTCCGGGTGCTGTGTGCTCATACATCGGGGAACATTCATCCGA
>JAGGSO010000147.1 GCA_021159055.1 Candidatus Bipolaricaulota bacterium
TAGAAACCGACGTAGAGAAAAACAAGCGCGACATCAGGGAGATCAAGACCAAACTTGCGATGCCGTAATCTCAGACGTTGTCCACAAAAAAATCCAACAATTCGTAGTTCTTTCGTCGCACACAAGTGAGGTTACACGATCTTTCGTGGCAGTGGGGACTGCGCGAGCGCGTGGTTAGGCTATAATCTCTGCTCGATGGAGGACTATCGCGAGGCCCGGCTTGAAGAAGAACGGCGGCGGATGGTGGAGCGGCAGCTCCGCCGGCGTGGAATCCGCGATCCCCGTGTTCTTGCTGCAATGGAGCGCGTCCCCCGCCACCTGTTCGTCCCCCCGGCCTGGCAGGACGAGGCCTACTCCGACCATCCCCTGCCGATCGAGGGCGGGCAGACGATCTCCCAGCCGTACATCGTCGCCCGGATGACGGAGGCCCTTGAGCTTGCCGGGACGGAGAAAGTCCTCGAGATCGGGACCGGCTCCGGCTACCAGACCGCGATCCTCGCTGAACTCGCGCGTGAGGTATGCACGATCGAGCGGATCCCGGATCTCGCCGCGGCGGCGCAGGCCCGCCTCACCTCCCTCGGGTATAAAAACATCCGATTCTTCGTCGGCGACGGGACGCACGGTCTCCCCGAGGAAGCGCCGTTCGACCGGATCATCGTCACCGGCGCCCTCCCCCGCATCCCTGAAGCCCTCCTCGAGCAGCTTTCCGATCCCGGGATCATCGTCGCCCCGGTCGGGGGACGCGGCTGGCAGGAGCTGTTGCAGGTGCGGCGCTCCGGTGGTACTGTAACGCGGGTCGGGCTCGGCGAGTGCCGGTTCGTCCCGATCATCGGGAAGGAGGGATGGTAGATGAGGATCATCGATCTGCGCAGCGACACGGTGACCAAGCCGACGGAGGGGATGCGGGCGGCGATGGCGGCCGCTCCGGTCGGGGATGACGTTTACGGGGAGGACCCGACGGTGAGCCGCCTCGAAGCGGCTATGGCAGAGAGGCTTGGGAAGGAGGCGGGGCTGTTTGTCGCTTCCGGGACGATGGGAAACCTCGTCGCCATCCTCACCCACGCGAGCCGCGGAGACGAGATGATCCTCGGCGACCTCGCCCATACCTTCCTCTACGAGGGGGGAGGAGCGGCCGGGCTCGGCGGGGTCCATCCCCACCCGATCCGGAACGCTCCCGACGGGTCACTTCCGCTCGCCGCGATCAAAGCAGCGATCAGGGCAGACGACGTCCACTTCCCCAGGACCCGCCTGATCTGCCTGGAGAACACGCACAACCGCTGCGGCGGCCATCCCCTCACCCCGGAGTACTGCGACGCCGTCGGGGAGCTGGCTCATTCCCGCGGGATCTCGGTTCACCTCGACGGAGCACGCCTGTTCAACGCCGCGATCGCCCTCGGCGTCGCCCCACGCGACCTCACCCGTGCCGTCGACTCGGTGATGGTCTGCCTGTCCAAGGGGCTCGGTGCCCCGGTCGGGTCAGTCCTGTGCGGGTCGCGTGCGTTCATCGAGAAGGCGCGTCGGGTGCGGAAGATGGTGGGGGGAGGGATGCGCCAGGCCGGGATCATCGCTGCTGCCGGGCTCTACGCCCTTGAACACCATATCGATCGATTGAAGGAGGACCATGAGAACGCGGCCCGGCTTGGGAATGCGATCTCAGAGATCGATGGGCTTGAGCTCGGCCCGGACCGCGCCCCGGGGCAACCGGTGACGACCAACCTCGTCTACTTCCGCATCACCCGCCCCGGTCTGTCCGCCACCACCCTCGCCGCCCGGCTGGAAGCGCGTGGAGTCCTGTCCCACCCGCTGGGGGAGAACGACGATCAGATCCGGCTTGCTACCCATCTCGATGTGGACGCGGCGGACATCGAGGCGGCAGTCACTGCACTGCGGTCCGCCGTCGAGGAGACATAGGTCCGCCCCGGGCCAGAAATAGATCTACCTTCGACCAGAAGGATGCGCTACGCGCCGCGGAACTAAGCCCTTACCCTAGTCCTACCGGGTGGTGAGGGGAGCGCCTCTCTGAGCGCTTCCTTCCCCCACTCCCGAAAACGGAAAAGGGGGAGATGATGAAAGGGCTAGTGGCTGTTGTGGGGTTGGTCCTCCTGGCGGGGATGGGTGCCTACGCCGGGGACCTGGAGATGTTCGCCGGTGCCGGCCCGGGCGGGGCGGCCCTCGGCGAGATAAACGCGGCGATAACACTGTACAATACGATCATCGCTGCTCTTAACGAGACTCCAACGATCGATGGCACCGTTCCTCTCATCCCGCATCTCGGTGCGGGGATCGGGTATTACGCCGGCGAACAGTTCTGGATGACGGATTCTTTGGCGATCGGGGGGAAGCTCGAGTACTTCCGTACCGAGACCTCAACCTCCGGGAGCTACACAAGCGGGGATGAGACGTCGCAGATCGCGGTCGATCTCGGCTGCTCGTTCGTTGGGTTCGTCCTCACCGGGAGGTTCGACTTCCTCTCCTCCGGGTTGACGATCGGGGTGACCGGAGGTGTTGGGTATTACTACTCCGGCTTCACCACCGCGATCACCTTCCAGATGCCGAGCGGCTATCCCCCGATCTCGGTCCATCCCCACGAAGGAGAGGGGCACTACAACAACCAAGCGGTCGGGTTCGAGGCCGGGCTGTCGATCACCTACCCGATGACCGACTGGCTTGGGATCGGGGCGGAGCTGGGCTACCGCGCCCTCACCTCTCCCACGATCACCGATGCTGATGGGACAGGGCTCGACCTCGACGGCGACGGGACCGCGGAACAGATCGACCTAAGCGGGATCAGCATCCAGTTTCGGATCTCATTGGCGATAGATCTTTCGATATAGGAGGAAGGAGTGATGAATATGAAACGCGTACGGTACTACCTTCTGCTCGGGCTGCTCGGACTTGTCCCCATCCTTATTTCAGGCTGTCTCGGTGGAAGCCCCACCGGGCCCAAGGCCCTGTTCACTGCCGCCCCGGATAAGCAGGTGATCCCGTTTACCGCCAACTTCGACGGGACCCTGTCCTACGATGAGGCCGGGAAGATCGTCTCCTACACCTGGGACTTTGGGGACGGGACGATCGGCCACGGACCGGTGACGGCCCACGTGTACAAGGAAGACGGAGTCTACCAGGTGAAGCTGACGGTAATCGACAGCCGCGGGCGCACAGGCGAGAGCACGATGACCGTGCAGGCCCTCAACCCGCCCCCGCAGGCGAAATTCTCCTACAGTCCGAAGAGCAAGATGGATGATAAATACATCGTCGGGGCGAGTGAATGGATCACGTTCGACGCCTCCGACTCCACCGACGACGACGAGATCGTCGCCTATGACTGGAACTTCGGCGACGGCCACACCGACACCGGCAAGGTGGTGAAGCATCGCTATCTATGGCCGGGAACGTACAACGTCGTCCTCACCGTCACCGACAACGACGGCGGCAAGACGAACTACATCCAGCAGGTGACGATCCTTGGTGGCCCGCCGTGCAACGCCGATATCGACGAGAACGGCGATGCGATGAGCAACTGGGCCTGGGGTCAGAAAGGGAGTGACCGATGAAGCGACTCCTTCTCCTCGGACTGTTGCTGATCCCGCTTCTGCTCACCGGCTGCACCATGGACCAGATAATGAGCGGGATGGTGAACCAGCCACCGCAGGCGGTGATCGACGCGACCCCGGTCTCCGGGACGGCTCCCCTCACCGTCACGTTCGACGCACACTACTCGCATGACGATGGGACGATCGCTTCGTATCACTGGGATTTCGGCGACCCGCACGACTCGGCCCCGCTCGACGCGGAGAAGGGGACGCACACCTACCAGTATCCCGGGACCTACCTCGTCAAGCTCACCGTGATCGACGCCGAAGGATCGTTCGACTCACAGGAGATCGCGATCGAGGTGACCAACGCGCCGCCGATCGCCAACTTCTCCGCCACCGACGACGCTCCCACGGTCGGGGATACCGTCGAATTCGACGCCTCGGGTTCGTACGATCCCAACGGTGAAGTCGTCAGCTATGAGTGGGACTTCGGCGATGGGACCACCGGCGAAGGGGTGAAGGTCAGTCATTCCTATGCCAACACGGGCTACTACGTGATCACCCTCACGGTCACCGACGACGCCGGAGCGGTGGGGACAGCCCGCCACGCCGTCAACGTGCAGGAGAAATCGAGCGGGGGTGGGTGTTCCGGCGGCTCGTGCGGCGGTCCGGACATCCCGCTCGCGGTGATCACCGGCCTTCCCGGCTGCTCCGGTGGGGAGGTCGGGGTCCCGATCGAGTTCGACGGCAGCTACTCCCGCGCCGCCGAGGGAAAGATCGTAAGCTACAAATGGGATTTTGGTGACGGCACAACCGGGAGCGGGGTACGGGTTTCCCACGCCTATCAGAAGACAGGCCGGTTCCTCGTCACCCTCACCGTGACCGACGAAAACGGGACCAAGGGTACGGCGGTCGGCGCGGTGTCGATCGGATCGAGCTCCTGCTATTAGAACTGCGACCATGTGAATCTGGGGGTAACGTTAAGACTTGTCTCCAATGGGTGGCTTTTGTAGGGGCGGGCCCTGTGCCCGCCGATTTCCCTTGGTAGGGGCCATGCCCGCCAGTCCGTTTCGTCGCACACAAGGTGCGATGCCGCGAAATCGTGTTACCGCATTCACCTTTCTCAGTTGCACATCTTGTGTAAACCTTCTAACATTTAAGCTTGGAGGGATGACCGAATGGCAAGGAGCCGGTCTCGAAAACCGGTACGCCCGCAAGGGCTTCGGGGTTCGAATCCCCGTCCCTCCGTATGATGCGCCCGTAGCTCAGGGGACAGAGCGTCGCACTGCGGATGCGAAGGCCGGAGGTTCAAGTCCTCCCGGGCGTAAAGCGAGCGTACATCAATCGGCGGGGCTTGTCCCCGCCGATTCGTTTCGTCGCAGACAAGCTGCGCCGCTACGTGATATTCAAGCTGGTGTAGCGGCGGGCCCTGTGCCCGCTGGTTTTTCGCCGCACACAGGGTGCGACACTACGCAACCTTTTGATCTCATTGATGCAAGAGGAAGGCCGTCGAGGGAGGCCGATTTGGAGAGACGCTCCGGCGAGAAACCGTT
>JAGGSO010000148.1 GCA_021159055.1 Candidatus Bipolaricaulota bacterium
CTATGAGGGTCTTAAAGCCATTAGAACTTTGGCAAAGCGGGGAATCCCTACTAACGCGACGCTTGTAATGACTCCTGGGCAAGCTCTCTTGGCGGCAAAAGCGGGCGCAAGTTACGTGAGTCCATTTGTAGGACGAGTTGACGATTATTTTGCAGGACATCCTGAATTAGCGGAGTCTTCTAAAGGTTTGCAGGGAGGGATAGACGTAGTACGAAGTATAAGAAAGATCTTTCAGAACTATGATTTCATGACTAAAATCATCGCAGCAAGTATAAGGAATCCGCGGCATGTCCGGGAATCTGCTGAAGCAGGTGCTGAGATTGCTACGATTCCATTTAAAGTTCTCAAGGCTATGTTGCGACATGATAAAACCCAGGAAGGCATCATCCGGTTTACTCGAGATGTGGTCCCCGAGTATAAAGGATTATTTAAGGGGATAGCACCTTCTTGAGAGAAAAAGTGGTTCCTTACCGTTTCATGTGGGGGTAACATAAGCGGGAGTTTTCCAGCGATGAGGTACTCCTTCCTGTCTTCTACAATTGTGAATTTGGAGCTGCCCCTTAAATAGCATTATCTGGGTTGAGGTCTTGGCAGTGAAGCAAGCTTAATTCGAATTATTGTTGGCGCCGCAAATTTGCCCCAAAGGTAAAGGTAGAAGATGGGTTTCACTAAGTGTAAGGGATGGGAGAATGTGGACAGGGTGTGATAATCGCAACTACCCCGTGCTACCGCATCATCACTGCGATCATCAAGCCTGAATGATAATCCGATTGGGAGCAAAGGTTAATCCATGCTGGCATACTGGGTTAATCACTGATGGATAACGGTGTTGGATTTCGTTTTACAATTTACTATAATGACAAGCGCAAACAAATAAAGTAAAGCGCGAGGTATGGGACAATGCAGATAGCGAAGGTGAGTGGAAAATATCAGATAGTCATCCCCAAGAGAGTGAGAGAGGCGCTCGGTCTCCGCCCCGGAGATCGGCTCCTTATCAGCGTTGAAGATGACAAAGCGGTGCTGCGTCTCCAGCCGCGGAGCTACGCCGACCACCTGCGCGGCCTGCACAAGGAGGTTTGGCAGGGGATCAATCCCGCCGACTATCTAAACGAAGAGAGGGACTCTTGGGCGCAAGGGCACTGAAGGATCTTCTCACCAAGCACGAGCGGATTGGGGCGGATACGATGGTCTTCATCTATCACTTAGAGGACCATTCCGTTTACGCTCCACTTACTACCCCCATCTTCGAGGCATGGGAAGCGGGCAAGAACATCGGAGTAACTTCAGTGATCACCCTTATGGAGATCCTTGTCCTTCCTAAGCGGTTGGGAAAAGCAAAATTAGCCCGTGACTACCGGGAGTTGTTGCTTACTTATCCTAATTTGCTCATTGTAGGAATAGACGCCAAGACCGTGGATATCGCCTCCGACCTGAGGGCGAAATACGGAATAAGGACACCTGATGCACTCCAACTGGCAGCAGCGGTGCAAGCCGGAGCGAGCGGATTTATTACGAATGACGCACGGTTCAAACAGGTCGACGAAGGGATAGAAATCATCCTGTTGGACGATTTCATCGATTGAGAAGTCTACTGAAACCGTAGAAGCCTGGCTATACCAGGAATTGTCGTCCCCCTCTTCGTGCAGAACGATGTCCTCTCAAGAAAGGTATTAAATTTCTTCTTGCTTTAGAATTAGTATTAAATTATACTTTGGTTATGATGACGCCTGAGGAACGGATCGAGAGGTTGAGAAACGTGGGCCTGACCCCGACACCGCAGCGGTTGGCTGTCCTTGAATACTTGGATGGGAACCGCTCCCATCCCACTGCGGACGAGATCTATCGCGCGGTGCACGCCAAGCACCCAACGATCGTCAAGGCGACGGTGTATAACGCCCTCTCCGCCCTGAAGAAAGTCGGGGTGGTGCACGAGCTCACGATCGAGCGCGAGGCGGCGCGCTATGAGGCGAATATTTCACCCCACCCGCACTTCATGTGCCGAGTATGCGGGAAGATCTACGACATTGACTTGCCATGCATGGTTCGTCCCGGGGATGAAGTGGACGGGCATCGGGTGGAGACGGTGCATACCTACATCTACGGAGTATGTGCTGCCTGCCGCGAAATCGAAAAAACTAAGAATAAATCCAAGCCGGGAGGTAAGGATGCCTGAGCTTCCCGAGGTGGAGACGATCGTGCGCGGGCTGCGCGAGGCGATCACCGGGGCGACGGTGGAGAAGCTCCAGGTGATCGATCCGCGGATCTCCCTTCCGGAGAAGGAGATCATCGGGAAGAGGATCGCCGCCATCGAGCGCAGGGGAAAATACATCGTCTTCAAGCTCGCTCCGAGCGGGGCGCTCATCTTCCATCTGCGTATGTCCGGGCGGCTCCTCCGCGTCTGCGCCGAGGGGGAGGGGCGCTACTCCCGCCTCGTCCTCCACCTCGATTCCGGGGTCCTCAGGTTCGTCAACCCACGCCGGCTGGGAACGGTCGAGTACTCCGCGAACGGCTTTCCCCATGAGCTAGGGGTAGAGCCGCTCTCGGATGCGTTCACCGTCCACCAGTTGCGGCGACTCCTCGCCGGGAGCCGCCGTCCGGTCAAGCCCTTCCTGATGGACCAGCGGAAGATCGCCGGGTTGGGGAACATCTACGCCTCCGAGGCGCTGTGGCGGGCGGAGATCGATCCACGGCGGACGGCGAACACGATAACCGCCAAGGAAGCACGCGCCCTGCACAGGGGGATAGTGAGCGTGTTGCAAGAAGCGATCGAGCACATGGGAACGACGTTCTCCGATTATCGCGATTCCGATGGTAACAAGGGTGGGTTTCAGGACTTTCTCGCGGTATACGGAAAAGAGGGGCGGAAGTGCTCCCGCTGCGGGACGGAGATCATACGGATCAACCAGGGAGGGCGGTCGACCTACCTCTGCCCTGGGTGCCAGAAATAGGAAGGAGGAATCAATGGAACTTAAAGGAACGAAGACGGAGAAGAACCTGCTCACCGCGTTCGCCGGCGAGTCACAGGCGCGGAACCGCTACACCTACTTCGCCAGCCAGGCGAAGAAGGACGGGTTCGTGCAGATCCAGGCGATCTTCGAGGAGACGGCAAACCAGGAGAAGGAGCACGCCAAACGGCTGTTCAAGTTCCTGAACGGAGGCGAAGTGAAGATCGAGGCCACATTCCCGGCTGGCGTGATCGGAACGACCGCGGAGAACTTGAGAGCC
Organism: Candidatus Bipolaricaulota bacterium; assembly: GCA_021159055.1. Taxonomy (NCBI): domain Bacteria; phylum Candidatus Bipolaricaulota; species Candidatus Bipolaricaulota bacterium. Next base: position 3,226 of record JAGGSO010000148.1, read on the forward strand.
GCGGCCGAGGGCGAGCACTACGAGTGGGAGCAGATGTACCCGGCATTCGCGCAGGAAGCGCGCGCCGAGGGCTTCCCGGAGATCGCACAGGTGTTCGAAGCGATCGCCGTGGCGGAGAAGCAGCACGAAAGGCGCTACCTGGGGCTGCTGAAGAACGTGGAAGCGGGGACGGTGTTCAAGAAGGATCAGCCCGTGGTCTGGCGCTGCCGCAACTGCGGCTACGTCCACACCGGGCCGGAAGCACCGCAGGAGTGTCCGGCGTGTGCTCATCCCCAGGCGCACTTCGAGCTTCTGGCCGAGAATTGGTAAACGATAAGGAGGTAATTGACATGACGGACAACACCTTACAGGTTCAGGAAGCGGCGGGAATTCCCCTTCTCGGGGACCGGTTCCCACAGATGGAAGTACAGACGACACACGGGGTGATGCGCCTCCCGGAAGTGTTCAATGGGAAGTGGTTTCTCCTGTTCAGCCACCCGGCCGATTTCACCCCGGTGTGTACCACCGAGTTTGTAGCGTTCCAGAAGCGCTACGACAAGTTCAAGGAGCTCGATACTGAGCTGATCGGCCTCTCGATCGATCAAGTCTTCTCCCACATCAAGTGGATCGACTGGATCAAGGACAACCTGAACGTGGAGATTCAGTTTCCGATCATCGCCGGAACCGAGGCGATCGCGGCCAAGCTCGGCCTGATCCATCCGGGTAAAGGGACGAACACCGTCCGCGCGGTGTTCATCGTCGACCCAAACGGGATCATCCGCGCGATCATGTACTACCCCCAGGAGCTCGGCCGGAACATGGACGAGTTCCTCCGGATGATCAAGGGGTTCCAGGTCGCCGACCGCGAGGGGGTCGCGATCCCGGCGAACTGGCCGAACAACGAACTGGTCGGGGACGAGGTGATCATCCCACCGGCGAGCGACGTCGAGACGGCGCGGAAGGTCGTGAATGAGTACGAGTGCTACGATTGGTGGCTCTGCCACCGGAGACTCTCCTAAAGGAGGCGATGATGATCGGAAAGCGGATGCAGGATGCGATGAACGAGCAGATCAAGCACGAGCTCGAGTCGGCCTATCTCTATCTGGCGATGGTCGCCTACTTCCGGGCCGAGGGCCTGGATGGGATGGCAAGCTGGATGGAGGTTCAGACCCAGGAAGAGGTCGCGCACGCGATGCGGTTCTTCAACTACATCAACGAGCGCGGTGGTCGGGTCGAACTGAAGGGGCTCGCTGAGCCGCAAAAGGAGTGGGAGTCCCCGCTTGCCGCGTTCGCGGCGGCGTACGAGCACGAGCAATTCATCACCGGCAAAATCAACGAGCTGGTGAAGATCGCTGACGAGGAGAACGACAACGCGGCGAAGATCATGCTCCAGTGGTTCGTCTCCGAGCAGGTGGAGGAGGAGGACTCGACCAAGAAGGTCGTCGATCTCCTGAAGCGGGTCGGAGATTCCGGCCATGGCCTGATTATGGTCGACCGCGAGCTCGGGACGCGGAAGCTCGCCCCGACGAGCGGAGAAGGGGACGCGGAGTGAGCCGGTTCGAGATCGCATCCGATCCGGCGGAGCTGAACCGGACCCTGTTCGAGGTGACGCACGGGCTGTACGTCCTCACCGCGCTCCGCGATGGAAAGGCTAACGGCCAATGCCTCGACGCGGCGATGCAGGTGACGAACTCCCCGCCGCGGATCGCGATCGGGGTGGGGAAGAGATCCCTCACCCACGCGATGATCGCCGGGACCGGCAAGTTCGTCCTGAACGCGCTGGACAGATCTGACCCGAAGTGCCTGGACGTGATCCGGCACTTCGGGTTCCAGTCCGGCCGGGACGTCGACAAGTTCGCCGACTTCCCGTACGAACCGGGGGAGAACGGCTCTCCGATCCTCCCGAATGCGAAGGCGTTCTGGGAGTGCACTGTCCTCCCGGAGTTCACCGTCGACCTCGGGACTCACACCCTGTTCGTAGCAGCGGTCGATCGGGCCGGGGTCCACGAGGACGGCGAGCCGCTGACCTACAACGAGTACCGAAAGACGATGAGAAACAGGAGGTAGGAATGGAAAAGTGGGTATGTACTGTCTGCGGATATGTCTACGATCCGGAAAAGGGAGATCCGGACAGTGGGATCGCCCCCGGCACCCCGTTCGCGGAAATCCCCGACGACTGGGTCTGCCCGGTCTGCGGCGTGCGCAAGGACATGTTCGAAAAACAAGACTGATCGCTGGATGTACCTCCTTGAAAGCCGAGGCTCCAGCGGTATAATAGGATAAAAAGATCGTTTTATCTGGAGGAATGGTGCTCTACTCGCTGACGACGAAGTACGCGGTGATCGCTCTGGTCGAGCTCGCCTCTCGGGAAGGACCGGTGCCGGTGAAGGAGATCGCGCAGGCGCGCGACATCCCTCCCTACTTCCTCGCCAAGCTGATCCCGCCGCTGGTGCGGGCCGGGATCTTGACCTCAACCCGGGGGAAGAACGGGGGGGTGGAGTTCGCCCGCGATCCAAGCGACGTCTCTCTGGCGGATGTGGTCCAGGTGATCGAGGGGAATGAGTACTTTCGGGAGTGCGTGTTCGAGCTCGACCGCTGCGACGGAGACCCGAGCTGTCCGCTTCACGATGTGTGGGACCCGCTCCGCGATGAGATCTCTCGGTTCCTCCACGAGACGACGATCAAATTCGTAGCCGATAAGCTGGCCACAGCCAAGGAGGCACAATGAGCGAACTGATATCGACCCAAAGGAAGGAAGCGCTGCGCAAGATCCTCTCCCGCCTGCATGCAGGAGAGGACCCCGCGGCCTTGAAGGATGAGTTCCAGGACCTGCTGCGCGACGTGACTCCGCTCGAGATATCCCAGATCGAGGCGGAGCTCGTCAAGGAGGGGGTGCCGCGGGAGGAGCTAATGAGCCTGTGCGACGTGCACATGGCCCTGTTTAAGGATTCGCTGGCCCAAGGCCCGAAGGTTCCGGATTGGCATCCGATCAAGATCCTGCTGGAGGAGCATGAGGGGATGCTGGGGGCGGCCGAGCGGATCTGGAACCTCGCCCGTGCAGGGGGTAAGAGCGACGAGCTGCCCGCGCTGGCGGAGAAGCTCGCGGATACCGAGTCCCATTACCAGCGCGAGGAGAACGTCCTGTTCCCGTACCTGGAGCGCCACGGGATCACCGAGCCGCCGGCGATCATGTGGATGGAGCACGACCGGATCCGCGCCGAGCGCAAGGGGGTGATCTCCCTGATCGAGGAAGGTGCTCCGGAAAAGCTCCTCGCGGTGAAGGCGAAGGGCCTGTACGAGCTTTTTGCCGAGCACTTTCAGAAGGAGGGGAAGATCCTGTTCCCGAGCGCACTCGAGGTGATCACCGAGACGGAATGGAGGAAGATCCGCCGTGAGTTCGATGAGATCGGCTACACCCCGTTCGCGTCGAAAGTCCCTCCGGCGCCCGCGGTCGATGCAGAGCTCGAAGCGGAGGGCGAGGCCGGTGAGATCAGGTTCGCCGCTGGGTCATTGTCACCGCAGGAGATCGAAGCGATCTTCGATAACCTTCCGGTCGACATCACGTTCATCGACAAGGATGACCGCGTCCGCTACTTCAACCAGGCGCCGGACCGAATCTTCGTCCGCAGCCCGGCGATCGTCGGGCGGGCGGTACAGAACTGCCACCCGCAGAAGAGCGTGGCGATCGTGAATCGGATCCTGGAGGAGTTCAAGGCCGGGACGCGGGATGTGGCGGAGTTCTGGATCAACATGGGAGACAAGACGGTCTACATCCGTTACTTCCCGGTGCGGGACGGAAACGGCGAGTACCTCGGCACGCTCGAGGTCACTCAGGACATAACCAAGATAAAGTCGCTCGCCGGGGAGAAGCGACTCCTCGACGAGGCCTAAGGAGGAACGATGACAGAAGGACTGAAGATGTTCTGTTACCAGTGCTCGCAGACCGTGGGCGGAACCGGGTGCACGGTACAGGGGGTGTGCGGGAAGACCGCGACCGTGGCCCGGCTGCAGGATAACCTGCTCCTCGCGACCAAGGGGATGTCGGCCTACCTCTACCACGCCCGCGAGCTCGGCTACACCGACCCGGAGATCGACGCGTTTCTCGAGCGCGTCTTCTACGCGACGTTCACCAACGTCAACTTCGACGCCGAAGACCTGGTCCGATTTGCAGTCGAGGCCGGGGAGATGAACCTGCGCACGATGCGTCTCCTCAAGAAGGCGCACATCGATACGTTCGGCGAGCCGGAACCGACGCAGGTAAAGACCGGGACGGTGCCGGGACACGCGATCATCGCCACCGGCCACGGGCTGAAGGCGCTGCACGAACTGCTGAAACAGACAGAAGGAACGGGGATCAACGTCTATACCCACTCCGAGCTCCTTCCGGCACACGGCTATCCCGGCCTGAAGCGCTACGATCATCTCGTCGGAAACCTGGGTAAATCATGGTTCGATCAAAAGAAGCTGTTCTCAGAAGTGCCAGCAGCGATCCTCGGAACGTCGAACTGCGTGTTGCTGCCGAAGGACGACTACAAGGATCGGATGTTCACCACCGGCCCAGCGAAGCTCCCCGGCGTGACCCACATCCCGGGATACGACTACTCGGCGGTGATCGAGAAGGCGCTGTCGCTCCCCGAGCTTCCGGATGCACCGGGGGATGTGACCCTGACCACCGGGTTCTCCCTCAAGGCGATCCTCCCGCTCGCAGATAAAATCAAGTCGTTGGTAGAATCCGGGAAGATCAGGCACTTCTTCCTCGTCGGGGGATGCGACGCCCCGCTGCGCAAATCGACGTATTATCGGGAATTTGTGCAGGCCCTCCCGTCCGACACGATCGTTCTCACCCTCGCCTGCGGGAAGTTCCGGTTCAACGACCTCGACCTCGGAGATATCGACGGGATCCCGCGGCTGATCGACCTCGGCCAGTGCAACGACTCGATCGTGGCGGTAGACATCGCCCAGGCGCTCGCCGAACTGTTCGGGGTCGGGGTGAACGATCTTCCGCTCACCCTCGTCCTGTCGTGGATGGAGCAGAAGGCGGTCGCGATCCTGTGGTCGCTCCTCGCCCTCGGGATCAAGGGGATCTACCTCGGTCCGATCCTCCCGGCGTGGGTGAACGACGACATCCTCAAGGTCCTCCAGGATAGCTACGACCTGCGGCTGATCGGCGATCCGCAGGAGGACATCTCGCGAATGCTCGGAGGTTGAAGTGAAACCAAGAAAGATCAGCGAACGGGTGAGCTTCCTCGGGGCGCAGGACTTCGATCGAAGGCTGTTCGACGAGCTGATCCCGCTTCCCGACGGGACGAGCTACAACGCCTATCTCATCAAGGGGAGTGAGAAGACCGCACTCATCGATACCGTCGACCCGGAAAAGAGCGACGTTCTCCTGGACCAGCTCGCCGGGGTGGAATCGCTCGACTACCTGGTCTGCCAGCACGTGGAGCAGGACCACTCCGGAACGATCCCGCAGGTCCTGGCGCGGTATCCCGACGTCCAGGTGCTGGCGAGCCCGAAGGCAAAATCGATGCTCGTCGATCACCTCCATCTCGATCCGGAGAAAATCACGGAGGTGGGAGACGGGGAGACGGTCTCCCTCGGGGATCGGACCCTCGAGTTCATTCACGCCCCGTGGGTCCACTGGCCGGAGACGATCCTCACCTACCTGCGCGAGGAGGAGATCCTGTTCACGTGTGATTTGTTCGGATCACATCTGGCGACGACTGAGATCTACGCGCACGACCGGGTTCGCGTCTACGAGGCGGCGAAGCGCTACTACGCCGAGATCATGATGCCGTTTCGGAGGATCATCGAAAAGCACCTGACCCGCTTGGAGAACTATGCGATCGAGATGATCGCCCCGAGCCACGGTCCGGTCTACGACGATCCGTCGTTCATCATCGACGCCTACCGCAGCTGGGTCCTCGACCCGCCGGGAAACCTCGTCGTCCTCCCTTATGTCTCGATGCACGGGAGCACGGAGCTGATGGTGGAATACCTGACCTCCGCCCTCGTCGAGCGCGGGGTCGAGGTTGCGCCGTTCAACCTGACGGTGACCGACACAGGCAAATTCACAGAGGCACTTGTCGACGCCGCCACGATTGTCTTCGGGACCCCGACGGTCCTGACCGGACCGCATCCGAGCGTCGTCTCCGCGGCGTACCTCGTCGCCGCGCTGCGGCCGAAGCTGAAGTATGCGGCGATCATCGGCTCGTACGGCTGGGGCGGGAAGGCGGTCGAGGCGGTCAAATCCCTCACCGCTTCGCTCAACCTGGAATGGCTCGATCCGGTGATGGTGAAGGGGCTGCCGCGGGACGAGGACTACGCCAAGCTCGATCGCCTCGCCGATGAGATCGCCGCCCGCCACAAGGAGATAACATGACCGGAACGCCGCTACTGGAAATCGATAACCTTGCGGTGAGCATCGGCGATGAGCCGCTTCTGTCCGGGATCAACATGACCGTTCAGCCGGGAGAGATCCACGTCATCTTCGGGCCGAACGGCTCGGGAAAGTCGAGCCTGATCAAGACGATCATGGGGCTGCCACCGTATCGGGTCGTCTCCGGTGACATCCGGTTCGAGGGAGAGTCGATCCTCGACCTTCCGATCGATGCCCGGGCGCGGCGCGGGATCGGGCTCGCGTTCCAGCAGCCCCCGGCGGTGCGCGACGTCTCGCTCTCCGCACTGGCGAAGGCGCTGAAGCTGGATAAAGAAAGGCTCGCCGAAGCGGCTGACTCCCTCGGGATGAGGCATCACCTCGATCGCGGGCTGAACGACGGGTTCTCCGGCGGGGAACAGAAGCGGGGTGAGCTCCTCCAGCTCCTGCTGCAGCGACCGCGGCTGGTGCTCCTCGACGAGCCGGAGTCCGGGGTCGATGTCGACAGCCTGAAGCTCCTGCGCGGGGTGATCGAGCGCCTGTTCCAGCGGGATCTCCCGATCCGGGAGCGGACGGTGGGCGGGATCATCGTCACCCACACCGGGTCGATCCTCGAGCACCTGCACGCCACGCGCGGCTACGTCCTCGTCGACGGACGGATCATGTGCTCGGGGGCGCCGCTCGACATATTCGATCAGATCTCGAAGCACGGGTTCGGAAACTGCCTTGCCGAGGCGCGAATAAAGGAGCGGATTCATGACTTCCTCAAGGGATAAGATCGATCTACGGAGGGTCGGCTACGACGATTCCGGTGAGACCCCACGCTCGGCGTCGTTCATGCTCGAGGACGACACCACCCGCGTCGCTGCATCCAACGAGCGGAAGCTCGTGATGGCCTCGATCCGCCAGGCGCGGAAGGAACATCCGTGGGTGAGGGAGCTCGAGTGGAGCCTGGTCGACCCCGATACCGACGAGTTCACCCGGATCGTGGCGGACCATCCCGATCCGGCGGGGAACTTCATCCACGTCAAAGAGGGGGCGAAGATCAGGTTCCCGGCCCAGTCCTGTTTCCTGCTGAAAGCAGATCGAAACGAGCAGGTGTTGCATAACGTGATCGTGCTCGAGCCGGGCGCGGAGCTTCACCTGATCACCGGGTGCACCGCCGCGTCGTACTCCAACGCCGGCCGCCACATCGCGGTGACCGAGATCTTCGTCCGGGAGGGGGCGACCCTCACCTATACCATGGTGCACGACTGGGCCCCGGAGGTGGAGGTCCGCCCGCGGACCGGGATCGCGGTCGAGGCGGGGGGAACCTATCTTTCGAACTACATCGCCCTCACCCGGGTCAAGCACATCGACACCAACCCGCTCGCTATAGTTGAGTCGGGCGGCACGGCGCGGTTCAACTCGATCATCTACGCCAAGGGTGGCTCGCACTTCGACGTCGGCGGGAGGATCAGGCTGACGGGCGCCGGTGCCCGCGGTGAGATCACAAGCCGGGTGGTGGCAACCGCAAGCAGCGTGGTCTCGCGCGGGCTGATCGAGGGGGGAAGTGCCGACACCAAGGGGCACATGGAGTGCAACGGGATCATGCTCGATGCCGAGGCGGTGATCCACGCGGTCCCCGAGCTCAAGGCAACCCATCCTGATACCGAGCTGTCGCACGAGGCGGCGGTGGGGAAGATCGCGGGAGAGCAGCTGAACTACCTGATGAGCCGTGGCCTCACCGAGGAACAGGCGCGAGCGCTGATCATCCGCGGATTTTTAGATGTGAAGATCAAGGGGCTGCCAACATCACTGCAGAAGGTGATCGACACGATGATCGAGCAGGCGATGAGCAAAGAAGCGATTTAAAACCAAAAAGGCAAAAGGAGGTCAATATATGCGTCCGATGACGGAAGAGAACCTGAAGGCGGCGTTTGCCGGCGAGTCACAGGCGCACATGCGCTACCTGATCTTCGCCGAGCAGGCAGAAAAGGAAGGGAAGAGAAACCTGGCGCGGCTGTTCCGCGCGATCGCCTACGCCGAGCAGGTGCACGCGACGAACCACTATCGCGAGCTCGGACTGATCGGCGATTCTCCGAGCAACCTGCAGGAGGCGATAAACGGCGAGACGTTCGAGGTGAAGGAGATGTACCCGGCGTACGACGCGGTGGCGAAGCTCCAAGGCGAGAGCGGTGCGACCCGCTCGATCCACTACGCCCTCGAGGCAGAGAAGATCCACGCCGGGATGTACGCGGAAGCGAAGAGAAAGGCCGACGCAGGAGCCGACGTCGAGATCGGGAAGGTCTACATCTGCCCGATCTGCGGCTACACAGTTGAGGGCGAGGCCCCGGACAAGTGCCCGGTGTGCGGTGCCCAGCGTGAATCGTTCAGAGAATTTTAAAGGAGGCAACAGATGAGACTTGGTGAACTGATAAAGACTGGAGCACAGGAAGGAAAAGAGAAGCACGTCCCGGTGATCGAGATCATTGACGGTGGGAAAGCGGTGAAGATCACGGTGGGGAAGGAAGTCCCGCATCCGAACACGATCGAGCATCACATCAAGTGGATCGCCCTGTTCGGGGTCAAGGACGGGCGGGCGGTGCACATTGCGACGTTCGACCTCGGTCCGACCTATGGAATCCCCGAGGTGACCGCACACGTGAATACAGAAGGACTGTCTGAACTGATCGCGGTCGAGTACTGCAACCTGCACGGGCTGTGGGAGAGTTCGCTCACCCTATAGAGGAGGTGATTAACATGGCGGAAGAAGGGAAGACCTACGTCTGCGACATCTGCGGGCAGGAAGTGAAGGTGACCAAGGCCGGAGCAGGGACGCTCGTCTGCTGCAACCAGCCGATGCACCCAAGAGAAGGTTAGAGCCGCGTTTGCGGATGAGAACACGGGCCCGGAGGACGAAGGAACGGAGCGGCGGGAGGGGCCTTCTCCCCTCCCGCCCCGGCCCCGCGATCTGGAAAAGAGGACTGAGGGAAGATGAACAAGGCGGGGAAAAGGACCTTCGCAAAGTGGATCGGTCTGGCGATCGTCATCGGGGTGGCGCTGTGGGCAATCGCCTCGATCCCGCCGGCGTCGAACTTACAGGAAGTCGGGAGGTACACGATGGTTGAGCAAGCTCCGACTGCGAAGGATGAAGTCCGACCGACTCGCGGGACGGGCGGCGAACTGGCCACTTTCGCCGGGGGGTGCTTCTGGTGCATGGAAGCGCTTTTCGAGCCGCTTCCCGGCGTACTGGACGTAACGTCGGGGTACACCGGAGGGAGCGTACCCAACCCGACCTACGAAGAAGTCTCTACCGGTGCCACCGGGCACTTCGAGGCGGTTCTGGTGCGGTACGAACCGACCCGGATTTCGTATCGTCGGTTGCTGGAAGCGTATTGGAAGCACATAGACCCCACTGATTCTGCCGGGCAGTTCTACGATCGCGGGAGCCAGTACCGCACGGCGATCTTCTACCACGATGAGGAACAGAAGCGGCTCGTGGAAGAATCGAAGCGGGCGCTGGAGGAGTCCGGCATCTTCGATGAGCCCATAGCCACCATGATCATACCGGCTGGGGAATTCTACCCTGCTGAGGCGTACCACCAGGATTACTACCGGGAAAACCCGGAGCGATTCCGGGTCTACGTCGACGCCTCCGGGAAGGAGCGGTTCTTGGAGGATGTGTGGAGAGGACACGCGGACTTCCGGTTCTTCCCGGAGAAGCCGTGGATGCGATTCGAGAAGCCGCCGCAGGAAGAGCTCAGGCGGATTCTGACGCCGCTGCAGTACTCCGTCACTCAGGAAAACGGCACGGAGCCCCCTTTCCGCAACGAATATCGGGATAACCATCGATTCGGTATCTACGTGGACGTGGTCTCCGGCGAGCCGCTCTTCAGCTCTCAGGACAAGTTCGCCTCAGGAACGGGCTGGCCCAGCTTCACAAGACCGCTGGAACCAGATAACATCCTTGAGCTGCAAGATGCGGACCTCGGCGTGGTTCGGGTCGAGGTGCGCAGCAGGCACGGAGATTCTCACCTCGGTCACGTGTTCCGCGACGAGCCTCCGCCGACGCATCTTCGCTACTGCATCAACTCAGCCGCCCTCCGGTTCGTTCCGGTCGAAGACCTGAAGAAGGAAGGATACGGCGAGTACCTGGAGCTGTTTAGGGAATAGAGTGCGCGGTCGGCCGTGCACTGCCGGACCGCCCCGATGCGGAGGTGGAGGGTCGGAGCGTGCAATGAGTACCGATGAATGACTTCTATGGGCAGAGCGCCACAGCGGGGAATCCTAGACACATCAACCCGTTATGGCAGTTGGAGAAAGCATTTGGGAGGTGAGAGCGATGCTATTCTATCAGGCCCCACAGTTTACCCTGCAATCTCACAGCGGGGAGGAGGTGCATTCGGCCAGATTTGCCGGCAAGTACCTCGTGCTCTACTTCTACCCCAAGGCGAACACCCCGGGCTGCACGCGCGAGGCACAGGACTTCACCGCCCTTCTCACCGACTTTCGCAAGCTCGATGCAGAGGTCGTCGGTGTGTCTCCGGACAAGCCGGAGGCACAGGCCAAGTTCGTTGCAGGAAAGGCGCTTTCCGTGACGATGCTCTCCGACCCGGACAAGGCACTGGCCCGCGAATTCGGAGCGCTGAAGGAGAATGGAGGGATCCTTCGCTCGACGTTCCTGATTGACCGGACCGGCGTCGTGCGGGCAGAGTGGAAGAAGGTCAAAGTCGATGACCACGCGCAGGCGGTGCTGGAGACGTTGAAGGCGCTGTACGAGTCGGATCGGCGGATCAACCCGTTGATCGCCGCCCGCCGCGCGCGCCGAGCCCTCTCCGAAGTCCCCGTATCCCGCGAGGAGATCGAAACCATGATTGAGGCGGCACACCTCGCCCCGTCCTGCTTCAACAACCAGCCGTGGCGGTTCCTCGCGATCGACGATCCGGAGATCCTGAAACAGGTGAAGGGGGCGATGCCCCGGGGGAACTATTGGACTGGCCCGGCCCCGGCGATCATCGCCGTATACTCCAAGCCCGACCTCGACTGCCAGCTCTCCGATCGACGCGATTACTACCAGTTCGGCTGTGGGATGGCGGTCGGGAACC
>JAGGSO010000149.1 GCA_021159055.1 Candidatus Bipolaricaulota bacterium
CAACCCCTCTGTCCTCTTCCCTGAAGCTGAAAAATGGCCTTGCCCCAATATATTGGACAGTATAATACAAAATGAGGAAATTTAAATCAAGGAGGCTGGTAACTATGAGACAAACTAAATTTACCATTGACCAGATCATTAAAATCCTTGCTGAAGCTGATCTCCCTGGCTCCTCTGTGAGCCAAGTCGCAAGAAAATACAATGTCTCCCCTAATACTATTTATCGCTGGAGACAAAAATATAAAGGCCTCTCCTCCTCAGAAGCTAAACGCCTTAAAGTCCTTGAAGAAGAAAATCTTAAACTTAAAAAACTCCTTGCTGAAAAAGAACTTCAAATCCAAATCCTCACTGAAGCTTTAAAAAAAAGCATCTAACCAGAGAGCAACTTATGAGCTTAGCTAAAAAACTCGTAAACTCAGGAATGTCTGTCTCCTCTACCTGCAAACTCCTCTCTATACCCCGCTCTTCCTTCTACTTCTACCTAAAACCTATCAACCGCAAAAACTCTACCCTTAACTCTAAACTCGCTGACTTAATTCAAAATCTCGCCTATTCCTTCCCCTCCTTCGGCTATCGCAGAATTACTGCCATCTTAAAACAAATGGGCTATCATGTAAACCATAAACGCATCTATAGAATCTATAAACTGCTAAACCTCCAAAAATCTACTTCCAAAGGCTATAAAAAGAAACTTCTGCGAATCCCTTTTAAACCTATTAACCCTTCTAAAACAAACGAAATCTGGAGTCTTGACGTAATTGAAGATACTCTCCAGAAAAATGGCTTTGTTAAAAAAATTAGAATCCTTAACCTGATTGATGTGTTTTCAAGATTTGCCTTCCCTCCTTTAGTAGATATAAGCCTTGCTGATTCCTCCCTCCCAAGGCTATTATCAGAGACGATGGACCAGAATTCAGGTCTGAAAACTTTCAGAAAGTTATAAGCAAGTATCGCATAAAAGAAGTAATAATACCGCCTGGGAAGCCATTTAAAAACGGGTATGTAGAGAGTTTTCATAGCAGGATGAGAGAGGAGCTTTTAGATGCTGAATTATTTGAAAGTTTGGAGGAAGCAAGAGAGAAAATTTTGAATTGGGTTAAGTGGTACAATTTAGAGAGACCTCATTCTGCTTTGGGATATAGGACACCATTTGAGGTGTTTAAAAAAGGGGGTAACTTGACATGAAAAAATCAAAGTGTAACATTATAAGTGTCCAAAAATGGGGGCATATCCAGGACCTCTTTAAATTTCGCACATAATTTTCAAGTCTAACTTTTTCTTTTATCCAA
>JAGGSO010000150.1 GCA_021159055.1 Candidatus Bipolaricaulota bacterium
CCGGGTTGCGCGGGTCGTCCTCCGGGATGTGCATCTCGACCTTCCCGACGAGGTCGGCCGCGGTATCGGCCGCCTTGGTGTAGATCCCGCCGCCGACGCGGTCGAACAGCGCGACGAGGGATGCCCCCATCGAGTAGGCACTGACCACAAGAGCTCCCTTGATGAAGTTCACTCCGGCGCTCTTGATCCCGAACAGGTACCGTGTCTGGATATGGAGGGTAGTCGGGTCGAACAGGTGGCGGAAGATGAGGAAGATGAGGACGAGCCCTCCTACGGCCAGGCCGGCTACGGATAGCCCCATCACGCTCCCGCCGGAGAACGCCACCGTGAGCGCCTCCTTGAACGACTTGCGCGCCCCCTGCGTCGTACGGGCGTTGGCGTGAGTAGCGGCGTTCATTCCGATGAACCCGGCCGCCATGGAGAGGAGCGACCCGAGCCAGAACGCCACGGCGATCTCCCAGTAGAACAGGACCCACAGGAGAATGCCGATCACGACCATCGTGATCGCCATCACCCGCGCCTCTTCCAGCATAAAGGTGAACGCCCCGGAGCGGATGTACCCCTGGAGCTCCTTCATCCGGTCCGTTCCCTGCGCCTTGCGGATGACGGAACGGTTGAATGTGTACGCGCTCAACAGGGCGAGGACTGAAATTACACCCGGAATTGCTACTAAGTAGGTCATGTCGTTATTCCCACCTCTCCTTTAGTTGTTTTCGCCTAGGTCCAACTCCTCCCCTCGATCGAGGGCCCACGCCGGACAAAAATCGGGGCTATTCTATCCCCCATCCGCGGGCGCCGCAAGGGTCAAATTCCCGATCTGTTGGCCGCAAAGGCGTTAAGGACACCTGTCCCCAGGTCGACTGACAAACGAACGCTTCCAAAAAAACCGCGGTCCCTTCTTTTCTTGGCTCGATCGCTATCCTGAAAAGTAGAGGTGTGCGCTGAAAAAGAAAGAGGAGGAAACTATGAAAAAGTGGATCACAGTGGCACTGGTGGGGCTCATGGCGAGCATACTCTTCCTGGCGGTGGCGCAGGCGCAGGAGGCCGCTCCTGTTGAGGCCGACAAGCCGACCTCCCTGGCCGGTGCGCTCGGCTGTTTCGAGTCGTTCATGAGTGATGTCCTGGATAAGATTCAGGCGAACATGGCTCAGATCGACACGCTGAACGGGAAGACCGACGACCTGCGCAACACCCTGAGCGCCGTGTCGCTCGAGATCAAGGACGCGGAAGGGAAGATCATCGGCCTCCGTCAGGACGTGGATGCGATGGGAGCGGTTCAGAAAGGGTACGGTGACCGGATCGGGGCGCTGGAACAGAAGCTCTCCGACCTTGCCGCGGCATGTGACGCCGTCGCCAAGAAGGTCGACGTAAACCAGGCTGACATCGCTGCGCTGAAGGATGCCGTCGCCGCGCTGAGCGACGACTATCAGGCGTTCAAACAGAGCGTCCAGGCGGACATCGCTGCCGTCCAACAAGATATTAACGGATTCAAACAGAACACCGCAGCTCAGTTCTCCGCGGTCAACAAGAGCATCGCCGATCTGAACGGCCGTGTTAAGGTCCTGGAGGACCAGGACGTGGGGACGTTCAAGAAGAAGGTAATCGAGCTCGAGCGGACGATGAGTGCGCTTTCCATCAAGATCGACAACAATCGGTCCAAGCTGGAGGGGTTCGACCAGGCGTTCGCCGACTTCTCCGCCGAGATCGACGCCAACAAGCAGGCGATCCTCGCCAACAAGAACCTGCTTGAGGACCACGAAAACCGGATCGCCGCCCTGGAGAGTGGAACCCAGCTCACGGATCTCCAGGATCAGGTGAACTCGTTGTACTTCATCTCGATCGTCGCCCTGCTCGCCGGGGTCGGAGCGCTCGTATGGGGATTCCTGGGTAAGTAGCAGGAGGAAATCAGCGGGGAAGGGAAACGTTCCTTCCCCGTTGCTTTTGCATTTCTGCGTAACAAAAGTTATATTAGTAAACCGATTTTGAGGGGGAAAACAAGAATGGATCGGGTGGGAACACGGCTTAAGCAGTTCCGACTGGCGCATGGGTGGAGCAAGCGCCGTACGGCTGCAGAACTTGGGGTATCGATTCCGTCTATCATCCGCTGGGAAGAGGGGGAGAGCGAACCGAACGATTACAATCGGTTCAAGATCGAAGCCCTCCTCGCAGCCCGGACGCGGGAAGCCGATCGGGTGCGATGACGAAGATCACCAAGCTCGAACTTGCCGGATTCAAGTCATTTCGCAAGCGGACGGTGATCCCGTTCTTCTCCGGGATGACCGCGATCCTCGGGGAGAACGGATCGGGAAAATCGAACCTGATCGACGCGATTCGGTTCGTGATGGGGCGTCGCTCTTCTCAGCTCCGCGCCGACCGGCTGGAGCACCTCCTGTTCAACGGGGGAGAGCACCACTCCCCGGCCGAGGTCGCCGAGGTGCTCCTTCACCTCGACAACCAGGATGGCACGTTCGACCCGTTCTTCGAGAACGGCGACCGCGCTCCGGAGATCGTGCTCGGCCGCCGGATAACCCGCACATCGTCGACGTACACGTTCATGGGGAAGACCTGTCCGCGCGGGCTGATCGACCGCATCCTCGAGGAGGCGAAGATCGACCCCGACGGCCAGCAGGTGATCGCCCAGGGGCAGATCACCGAGATCATCAAGCGCAGCCCGCTCCGGCGGCGGGAGATCATCGACGAGGTGAGCGGGATCGCCGCCTACGACGAAAAGAGGAGGAAGGCGATAGGCGAGCTGAAGGACGTCAAATCGAAGCTGAACACCCACCGCGTCATTCTCGCCGAGCGGAAACGCCGGCTGCTGGAACTGGCCAAGGAACGGGACGCCGCCTTGGAGTACAAGCGCCTCCTCGACGAGCAGGTGAAGATCGAGCGCTCAATCCGGCTGCAGCAACGCAAGGCGATCGAGGAGAAGCTCCGCCGCGCCGTGGAAGCCCGCGAAGGAATGGCCGAAAGGATCGAGAACCTACAGAAAGAGCTCGACTCCCTTGATCTCGCGATCGAGAACAAGGAGTGGGAGATCGAGGGGATGCGCGATGAACTCGGAAAAGATGACAAGATCTCACTTTTGCGCGAGGTGGAACAGCTCCGCCGCGAGATCCTACAGGTGCAGACTGAGATCGACCTCAAGCGCGAACAGGTGCGCAACCTCGAGGAGATGATCGCCGAGATCACCAAGGTACAGGCAGCGGCGATCTCCCGCGCTAGGGCCCCGACCGGGACAAGCCGGGCGGTGCAGGCGCTCCTCTCCCGCAAGCGGGGTGGGGTGTACGGAACGATCGCTTCGCTCTCCACTCCAAAACCGGGGTTTGAGACGGCGTTCGAAACAGCGGCCGGGGGGCATCTGAACGACGTCGTCGTCGATTCGCGCGAGACGGCGATCGAGTGCATCAACTACCTCAAAGCGCAGCGCCTCGGGCGGGCTCGTCTCCTCCCGCTCGGGCGTCTCGTCACCCCGCGCAAGAGCCTGGCCGCGGCCGAGGCGCTCAAGCGCCCCGGGGTGATCGACTACGCGATCAACCTCGTCGAGTTCGAGCCGAAGTATCGGCGCGCGTTCGAGTACATCCTTGGCGACACGCTCGTCGCCGAGAACCTGGAGGCGCTGCGTGACGTCGACGGGGTGCGGGCGGTCACCCTGGACGGGGACCTGCAGAGCAAGGGGGGTGCCCTCACCGGGGGATGGCGCCCAAGCGCCGCCCGGGCGGAAAAGCCGGAGAAGGCGCCGGACGCGCAGTTCGATGTCGCCAAGCGCCGCCAGCGGATCGGAAAGCTGAACCGCGAGATAGCCCGGTTGGAGAAGGACCTGGAGGAGCGGAAGGGGATCCTCGCTGCCAAGGAGCGGGCCCTCGCTGCCAAGGAGGAGGAAGAGGACAAGACCAAGGACGAGGCGTCCACGCGAGGGGACGAGCTGCGCGCCCTGCGCGAGCGCCGGCGGGAGGTCTACCAAAACCTGGAGACGCTGCGTCGAGGGCTCTCCCGCTACGAGCGTGAGGAAGCGGAGGCAAAGGTGGAACTTGAGTCCCTCGGAGCATCCGAGATCGATGAGTCGAACTGCATCGACGCATCCCTCTCCGAACTCGAACGGCGCCTCGGGGAGACGAAGCGGAGGATCCGTCGGCTGGAGCCGGTGAACATGCGAGCGATCGACGAGTACGCGGCGTTCGAGCAGGAGTACAACGCGTTCCGGGAGAAGGTGGACGCGCTCGAAGCCGAAAAGCACGAGATCGAGCGGCTGATCGGGGAGATCGAAGCCCGCAAGCGGGCCCGGTTTCTTGAGACTCTGGAGGAGATCTCGGTCCAGTTCGACCGGATATTCCGCCAGTTGTTCCAAGGAGGGAGCGCAAGCCTCGAGCTTGAGGTCCCGGACGACATCTCGAGCGGCCTCCTCATCAAGGCAAACCCACCGGGGAAGGAGCCGCACGTGATCGACGCCCTGTCCGGGGGGGAGCAGACCCTGGTCGCCACCGCGTTCATCTTCGCCCTGCAGGAGTACCAGAAGGCACCGTTCTTCGTCCTGGACGAGATCGACGCCGCGCTGGACATCCTGAACACCACCCGTCTGGCGCGAATGCTGCGGGAGTACGCCAAGCGGATGCAGGTGATCGTTGTCTCCCACAACGAGGAAACAGTTCGTCATGCTGACCGGGCCTACGGGGTGACAATTAAAGACGGCGTCTCCCAGATACTGGCGCTCAACCTGAATTGACCGGAGGGACGATGGAACCGGTACGGATCGCGGATATCCCGCTCGAGACCCTGGCAAACGAAACGTGGGAGGGGACGCTCCGCCGTCTGACCGCGGACATGGACCCGTGGGACATCGACGTCGGGGAGCTCGCCCGCCGCTACCGCGAGATGCTTCGCGCCATGCATGAGCTCCGGTTCGAGATCCCCGGGAGGATGGTTCTCACCTGTTCGGTGCTTCTGCGTATGAAGTCGGACGAGCTCCTCGCCTCTGCCCGGCCGCGATCGGAGTTCATCGCCGAGCTGGAGGAGGCGGTGGATGAGGCAGCGGAAGAGTGGGATGCTCCGATCGAACCGGACGAGGAGTTCGTCCTCCCGCTGCGCCGCCGCCCGCGTCGCCGCGTCACCCTCACCGACCTGCGCGCCGCCCTCGCCGCCGCCCTCAAGGTCGACCGGAGGCGCGCCGCCCGCAGGAGTCTGACACCCGATGATGACGAGGACATCTTCGACTACTTCGAGCTCGGTGGGGAAGACATCACCTCTCGGTTGCAGCGCCTGTTCACCCGGATAAAGAAGCTCCTCTCCGGGAGAAAGGCGATCAGCTTCTTCCGGCTGTTGGAGCGCGGGGACAAGGAGGAGCGGGTAAGTCGGTTCGTCGAGGTGTTGCACCTAGCAGCGCAGGGGGAGATCATCTGCGAGCAGGAGGAATTCTTGGGGGACATCGTCATTAAGCTCACCGCGGCGGAGTGAGCGAGGAGGAGGGGATGCCTGAGGAGACGCGGACCGATGACCGGGGGCTGGTCGAGGCGGCGCTCTTCCTCTCCCCGGAACCGCTCACCCGACGAAAGCTCGCCAAGCTTCTCGGCGGAACGGCCCTCGCCTATGTCGACCGAATCCTGGACGAGATCAAGGAAGCGTTCGCGGCGCCGGAGCACGGGTTTGAGCTCCTGGTCGAGGACGGGCGTGCGTTTTTTCAGGTGAAACGGGAATACGTGGACAGGGTCGGACACCTTGCCCCCCAGCAGGACATCCCCCGACCGGTGCTTCGTACCCTGGCGATGATCGCTTACAACAACCCCCTCACCCAGGCCGATCTTGTCAAGGTGCGGGGGAACAAGGCGTACGGTCACGTAACCGAGCTAATCGAGCGCGGGTTGATCCGGGCCGAGCCGCAGGGGAGGACTCTGCTCCTATCGGTGACCGATGAGTTCCTCCGCTACTTCGGGCTCTCGGACGTGGCTGAATTCAAGTTCCATGTCGGGGCGGTGCGGGAGGAGCTCGAGATCGACAAAGACGGGCTGAAAGAAGCTGGCCAAGGAGAGATCGACGAGAAGGAGGTCGAGTGATGCAGAAGTACGAGTGCACGATGTGCGGCTATATCTACGATCCGGAGAAGGGTGATCCGACGACCGGGATCGAGCCGGGTACGGCGTTCGAGGACCTACCCGACGACTGGACCTGCCCCGACTGCGGCGCGGGGAAGGAGATGTTCGAGGAGGTCTAGCTCTTATCCCTTGCCTGGGAGCCAAACACGGGCGGGCTTTTATCCCGCCCGTGCGCTTATTGACTACAGTTAGGCGGCATTGCCCACAAAATCCAATAGCAGACCCTCATTTCCCTTCTCCTCGCGGCTACTGTTCAAAAGCGGAGCACGTTAGCTCCCGCTGGGATCCGAGCCGGCTGCCGGCTCTGGGCAGGCCGCAGGGACCTCGGTGGACCAGCCGGGGGGCAGCTCCTCCAGGGAGGCCTTGATCAGGGATCTCACCGCAGCGCTGTAAGCCTCTCCGTAGTCGTCCTCCAGCTGTTTCTCCTCCTCGGCCCCATACCAGCTGCAGGGGATGGCCGCCACCAGGAGCTTTTTGTCCTCCGCCTGTACCAGCTTGAGGCCGGCCGGCGGGAGCCCCCGACCATCCGCCTTCTGGCAGACCTCGCCCGTGGGGAGCACCGGAACCAGCCCGTGTTCCTGGCAGAGGTTCACTAGGTCCTGGCACGGGTAGACAGCCACCTCGATCCCAGGGGGGAGAACTCCCATCAGGATAACGGGGATGATCCCGCTCCCCACCGCCATCAGCAGTTTCCCCCTGGACGCCAGGTCCCCGCTCAGGGCGAGGAGCCCCTGAGCCCCCTCCACCGGGAGGCCGGGGTAGACCAGCCCGTACCAGCTGAATCCCCCCAGCCAGATCACCTTGTCGTAGGTCTCGTCCAGGGGCTCCGTGCGGATATTCACCTCGGTGGCCAACTTCAACGCGGCCATCAACTGGCCTGCTAGCACTCGAAGTCCCTCGCCGTACTCCTCCGGGGCATAGACGTCGATGGCGCTCTCCCCAGCCTGGGCGAGTCCCATCAAAAAATACACCAGTGCCTGGGGATGGTAGCCGGGCCTGTCGCCCAGCAGGGGCGGGAGGACCATGGCGGTCCGTCCCTCAGGAGCGGCGAAAAGCGGCACCGCTATTGCCAAAACGGCGATCGAAACTATGACTATGGCCTTCTTCATGTCTTCCTCCTAATTAGTCCTCTACCCACAGGG